>CAZMTU010000040.1:0-19085 GCA_964569225.1 uncultured Lachnospiraceae bacterium
GTAGGCAGCATTCAGACCAGAAGCTGGACCGATCAGAACGGTCAAAAACGCTATGCTACAGAAGTAGTGGCTGACGAAGTGCAGTTCGTTGACTCTAAGAATGAAAATTCCGGCGGACGTGCAGGCGCAGCTGCCGCTGCATCTTACACGCCTCAAAGTTACGGCGGCGCGGCTTATGCCGGTACGCCTGATTCGGCACCGAAGTTCGAAGAAATGTCCAATGAGGACGATTTACCCTTTTAATTAGATAAGGAGGTTTCAAAATGGATAACGAAAAAGAAGTTGCTGCCCCCCAGAGCAGTCCGAAGCCCTATCGTCAGAATCAGAACCGCAAGAGAAAAAAGGTCTGCCAGTTCTGCGTAGATAAAGTAGAGCACATCGACTATAAGGAAGCTGCAAAGCTCCGGAAATTCACTTCTGAGCGGGCTAAAATTCTTCCTCGCCGTGTAACCGGCACCTGTGCAAAGCATCAGCGCCAGTTAGCGCTTGCAATTAAGGAAGCACGTCATATGGCTCTGCTTTCTTATGTTAACGACTAAGATAACGTTTTAGCCGGAGAGACTGCTGAAGTATCGGAACCACTAAGCTTCTCTTTAGTCAAATGATTATTTAAGCGAGCCCGAAAGCTGATTTCGGGCTCTTTTTATCTAAGAGCGACTTTCTTTCATTTTCCAAAAAATTAATGTCTGTAAGGAGGTTGATACCGGAATATGAAAAGACTGGCAGGATATCTGTACCCATATATCGGGAAAATGTCTCTTGGTCTGCTGATCAAGTGTGTCGGAACAATTATGGATCTGTTTTTACCATGGATTCTGTCCTATATTATTGATACAGTGATTCCCAAAGAAACCCGCTCCGAAATCTTTCTTTGGGGCGGCCTTATGATTGTCTGCTCGGTTATTGCAGTAACCTTCAACATCCGGGCAAACCGAATGGCATCCGCTGTCGCCCGCGACTGCACCCGTACCATCCGCCACGATCTCTACGCCAAAATCTCCTATCTGGACGCAGCGCAGGTAGATCGGCTCACCATTTCCTCACTGGAATCAAGACTTACCGGCGATACCTATAATGTAAACCAAATGATCGGCGGTATGCAGCGATTGGGCGTACGGGCGCCTATTCTGCTGTTAGGCGGCATTACCATTACCTTCCTGCTGGATCCCCGGCTGACTTTGGTCATGGTTTGCACTATGCCCTTTATCGCGCTTTCCATTATTATTATTTCCAAGAAAGGCATTCCGCTTTATACCAAATTACAGCAATCAATTGACCACATGACGCGGGTTGTGCGTGAAAATGCCAGCGGCGTGCGGATAATTAAAGCGCTTGGCAAATCAGAGTACGAGAAGGAACGCTTTGATAAGGTCAATCAGGATGCTGTAGAAAAAGAGAAAAAAGCGGGACTGACGATGGCGGCCACCAATCCGTTGATCACCCTTTTTCTTAACGCGGGGCTAACCGCCGTCATTATCGTAGGCGCTCACTTAGTTTACGGCGGACTCAGCTCCGCCGGTAAAATCATTGCCTTTATGTCTTATTTTACTATTATTTCCAATGCTATGCTTTCGGTTTCCCGAATGTTCACCATGCTTTCAAAGGGTGCGGCAGGTATGGGACGAATCAGCGCTGTACTGGACGAGGAACCTACCCTTTGGGTCGAATCCTCCTCTGACGGCCGGTCTGTACATACAAATGCCCCCGAAAAATTAACTGCTGTTCCTCAAATTGAGTTCCAAAACGTTAGCTTTGCTTTTGACGGCGCACCGGTACTGCAAAATATCAGCTTCAAGCTGCATAAGGGACAAACGCTGGGACTGATCGGAGCTACCGGCAGCGGCAAATCAACCTTGATCGCTTTACTGCTGCGTATTTACGCCCCTGACAGCGGCGAAATTCTCATTGACGGACAACCCATTGAACAAATTCCAACCCTTGATCTGCGGCGGCAGTTCGGCGTTGTTTTTCAGAATGATTTTCTCTTTGCCGATACCATCCGTGAAAACGTTAATTTCGGCAGAAAGCTGTCCGATTCAGAGATTGCCGCTGCCCTTTCCGATGCGCAAGCCGCTGAATTTATTTCCGCTTACCCGGAGGGCGATAAACACCTGCTGGATATCAAAGGTGCCAATCTCAGCGGAGGTCAAAAGCAGCGTTTGCTGGTTGCCCGCGCACTTGCCGGAAATCCTGGTATTTTAATTCTGGACGATTCCTCCTCCGCGCTGGATTACAGAACCGACGCCGCTCTTCGTACCACCATCGCAAAAAAATATACTGCCGCAACCACTTTACTGGTGGCGCAACGGATATCCTCTATCGCACATGCCGATGAAATTATTATGCTGGAAAACGGAAAGATGATCGGCAAGGGCAGTCACGCCGAGCTGCTGATCTCCTGTCCGCCTTACCGAGAGATTGCCGAAACACAAATGGGAGGGGGAATGTTGCTTGAGTGAAAATCGTACCCGTATGAAAAAGGGTGCCGTTATTCTTCGGCTGCTCAGCTACTTATGGCGCTATAAAGGCTGGCTGCTGTTGGCGGCAATCCTCACCTTCGCCGCTAATTTGCTGGCGCTCAGGGGTCCTGTTTTGTCAGGTCTTGCCATTGACGCGATCGTGGGTGAAGGAAATGTGAATTTTTCCGCCGTCTATCGCTATGGACTGGAAATGCTGGCGCTTTACGCATTTTCCGCGCTGCTCTCTTTCATTCTATCCGCCGTAATGATTCATCTATCCCGCAAGGTCGTCTATACCATGCGCCGTCAGGTATTCGAGCATCTCTGTGATTTACCGGTGGGCTATTTTGACAAAAACCAGACGGGAGATCTGATCAGCCGGCTGTCCTATGACATTGATACCATCAACGCTTCCCTCTCTAACGATCTGCTGCAAATCTGCGCCGGTATTATTACAGTGGTGGGCTGTGCTATTCAAATGTTCGCCATTGCGCCCATTCTTATGCTGATTTTTGCCGTCACTGTACCTTGCCTTATTTTATTTACCGTTTACCGTGTCAAAAAAGTGAAGCCGCTATTCCGCGCCCGCTCAGCTAAACTGGGCGAGCTGAACGGTTACACCGAAGAAATGCTTTCCGGTCAAAAGACCATTCGCGCCTACGGCAAAGAAGAAGTGATGATCAGCCGTTTTGAACAGCACAATCGAGAGGCAGTGGATGCCTATTATAAAGCCGACTATCAAGGCAGCATTGTAGGACCATCAGTCAACTTTATTAACAATATTTCCATGTCACTGATCAGCTTGTTCGGCGCGCTGCTCTATTTAGGCAGCGCACTGTCGCTGGGTAATCTCTCTGCTTTCATTCTCTTATCCCGCCGCTTTTCCGGACCGATCAACGAAACCGCCAATATCATTAGTGAAATTCAGTCCGCTACCTCCGCTGCTGAGCGGGTATTTCGCCTGCTGGACGAAAAAGTAGAAATGAAAGTAAAATCTCACGATCTGCCCCTCACTAATGTGAAAGGCGCCGTATCCATCTCACATGTAAATTTTGGCTATACCCCTGAAAAAACGATATTGCACGATATCAATCTTAAAGTGCCCAAAGGCAGCACCGTTGCTATTGTCGGTCCGACCGGCGGAGGCAAAACCACGCTGATTAGTCTGCTGATGCGCTTTTACGATCCTCAGACCGGTGAAATCCGTATTGACGGGCAAAACACCTACACAAGCCGCATGGATGATGTACGTCGTAGCTTCGCCATGGTTTTACAGGATACCTGGCTGTTTGGAGGCACCATTCGTGAAAATCTGATCTATGGCAACCCGGCAGCTACCGATGCACAGCTTCATGCCGCTGTGAAAGCCGCGCGTCTGGACGACTACATCGAATCACTGCCTCAGGGCTTGGAAACCATATTAGACGAGAACGGCGGCAATATTTCCAAAGGGCAAAAGCAGCTCCTCACCATTGCCCGTGCTATGCTGGTAGACGCACCTATGCTGATTCTCGATGAGGCTACCTCCAATGTAGACTCCCGTACAGAGGCAAAGCTGCAGGAAGCGATGAATGCCATCATGGAAAACAAAACCTGCTTTGTAGTAGCGCACCGACTGTCCACTGTTCAAAACGCCGATCAGATCTTAGTCGTCCGAAACGGACGCATTATCGAAGCAGGTCGACACCATGAATTGTTAGCGTTAGGCGGTTTTTACGCCGCGCTTTACAACAGCCAGTTTGAGACTGCCTGACTGCCTCAAATTATCTAAACTATATTTTCCCTTGGAAAAGGAATGCCTATGACCGTTTATGAACAAATTATGGGGCTTATTGCTCAACAACTGCACCGTTCTCCGGAAGAAATCAGCTCTGACGCCGATCTAATGGAGGTGTACGGCGCTGATTCACTGGACATTGTGGAAATACTGACCGCTATTGAAGAACGCTTTGGACTGTATGTACCGGACAGCAAAGTAATTGAAATGCGCACCCCTGCTGAGCTTGCGCTCTTTGTAGAAGAAGCATTAGATTAATTACTCCTACATAGCCTTTGCTTTAGTCTGTTGCTGAAACAGCATTTTGATTTTATATTTCATATCGAGCAGAGGGTGCTTCCTTTTTTGGAAACACCCTCTTTAAAAACAAAAAATTGATCCCAAATCTTTCTTAAACGCTATTGACAAACGGACTTGCTTGTGCTATACTTCAACCATACTAATACAAATAGTACAGTTTACCGAATGAGTGTAGCACCGAACATGAAAAAATTGTCATCTAAATTCCCAAATCAATTAAATAAGCTGAAAATACCTTTACTTTTTGCCCTTCTAATAGGGGGGATACTGGTTTTGATCTATTTCTTTTTAGGAGAAGACTATGTATTCGGCTCCTATATTGACTGGAACAGCCAGCATGGCGTCCTGCCCGACTATTTCAGGCAGAAATTTTATGAAACCGGTTCCCTCACAGGTCAGTTTGCGTTAGAACTGGGCGGCGGCATGAATCCTTATGCGCTGGCATATCACGGCATGCTGAATCCCGTATTACTCCCTTCCTATCTGTTCCCGCATCTGAACATGTATCATTATCTGATAATTTCCGGACTAATGCTTTTCTTTCTGTCGCTGATCCTTCTCTACCTATGGATGCGGCAAAACCGCTTCAGTCAGGCGCTTTCCTTTTTTTCAGTGCTTTTGCTGGCTTTTTCCGGACCGTTTCTTTTTCATTTTCACAAACAGGTTATGTTTGTGGACTACTTTCCTTTTCTGCTGCTGGCATTGATGGGCGTAGACCGATTGCTTCTGCGGCGAAAAAAAGCGCTTTTTATTATTTCCTTCACGCTTGCCCTGATGACCAGCTTCTTTTATGCCGTTTCTCTTATTGTAACCGTATCAGTCTACTTTTTTTACCGTTATTTAGACCTGCACAAGGGCTTGCGGGGACATCCCATTCGCCATATCGGCAGTTTTGCACTTTCCGGACTGACCGCCTGTCTGCTTACCTGCGCGCTTACACTGCCTTCCTTCATTGCCATCTTAGGCGGGCGGGAAACCAATGCTCATACTGAATTTCCCTCATTGCTAAAGCTTTTTCTGCCCCGCATTTCTTTCTCTCATTTGCTTTACTCCACTTACGGCGCAGGTCTAAATCTGCTTCTGATGTTTGCGCTTTTTGCGTTATTCTTTTACAAAAAGCCGCATGCCACTTTTCTCTCAGCCGCTCTGCTGATCCTGTGGCTTTTTCCAATCTGCTCCTTTGCCATGAACGCCTTTCTGTATGACAGGGGAAAAGCCTTTATTACTCTGCTCCCGCTTTGTTTACTGGCAATCAATCTGTTGATTCGAGATCGTTCATCTCTGAAAATCCCAACGTCTGCCATAATTGCTTTTCTAATAGCAGTACCGATCATTGCAGCGCTCTTTGACAGAACCTATCTGCTCTTCCTCGCGGGAGAAAGCATTTTGCTGGCTGTCATGCTCATTATCTGGAAACAGCGCAAGACGCCTTTCCCACTGTGCATTTCATCGATCTGCATTCTTCTTATACTGTGCATCGTCAGCAATACAGGAGAACGTGCGGAGTATCTGAAAAAATACCGCTATGAAGACTTTATCAGCCCTGTCAAGTCAGAGCTTCTTTCAACCTATGCGAAAGCGGACAGTCCTACCCGCATCACCGACCTAACCGGCGCATGGTATACCTGCAATCAAACCTACGGAAAAAATTTGTTGCGCGCGTCTGTTTATGCTTCCAGCTCCAATCAATCCTATCTCCATCTTTTTCATCAGAACCTATGCCTGACTAATCCTACGACAAATAAAATTACCATTGCGGATGTAAACAATATTTTTTATGCAACCCTGATGGGGCAGGAATGGATGATCGGTTGGGAATCCACTCAAATGGCAGGCTATGAAAAAAAGGCGCAGAAAGAAAAATGGGTGCTTTACCGGAATCAAACAGTTTATACCTTGGGGTTTTCAGCAGCACGGTTGATGTCGCTGCGTGAATTCAATACCCTTTCTCCGGCTGACAAACAGTTCGCGCTGACCGGCTACGCCGTAGTAGAGGATGACAGTCTGCCCGATGTATATACCTCTCCTTTCCGAAAGCTGGACATAGATGGACAGATTCCCCTGAAAAAAAGCAGCGCCGGCTGGCGCATTCAATCAGATACCGACGTAAAATTCTCCCTCTCCCCCAATGCCGGTCCAAATGCCATTTATGCCGTTCGTGTAAAATTTGAACAAATGCAGGATTATCACATCTATCTCACCGTCAACGACATCAAAAACACCTTCAGCGGATATAACAGCGCCTTTCCCAACGACAACAGCGATCTATGGTACATTATTTCCGCTTCCGAAGAAATAGACACGCTGAATTTTACTTTCTCATCCGGTGACTATACTGCCTCAGCCATTGAGGTGTATGCCATGGACAACACTGCGCTCAGCGAAAATCGGTCGCAAATGACCATGATGGATACGCTTAATTACGATGGGGTGGATACGCTCAGCGGCAGCATTACGCTGTCAGCCAACAGCGCCTTTCTTTTTACGATTCCAATCGCCGACGGCTTTACACTTTATATAGACGGTGAAAAAACGCCTATCGAAATTATTGATACCGCTTTCATCGGCGCCCGTTTATCTGCGGGCAGACATGAGATCGTGCTAACCTATTCCCCGCCGATGCAAAGCGCCGGTCTGATGCTTTCAGGCATTGGCATCGGCTTGTTGATTGGACTCATTCTATGGGATCACCGCAAGCGGTGGCTTTCTATCGGTAACGCTCCTAATTATAATGATTGAAATGCGAGGTGAATTGATGACATGAAAAAGCATAAGAAACAGATAATTGCTTTACTGATAATACTGCCGGTAATTATGCTTGTCGCAGTCAGCATTTGGCTGCTTTCTATTTACGGTGAAACTATTTCACACGCGCTGTCCGGAGAACTGACCGAGACGAAACTGAAGTCAGCGGGTATTGATGAATGCGATAAGCTGATGATCGTTGCACATCCTGACGATGACCTGCTTTGGGGCGGCGCCCATTTACAGGAGGGCGGTTATTTTGTCCTCTGCCTGACCAACGGCTCCAACCAAATACGTGCCGCTGAATTTTCCGCCATGAAGGAGGCGGTCGGCTGTAAAGGGATTATTTTGTCTTATCCGGATAAAGTTGCTGGCGAGCGCTCCGATTGGAAATATCTGAAAAACTCTATTAAGGATGATCTGACGCTGATTCTTAACGCGCGTGAATGGAAAACAGTTGTCACGCACAATCCCGCAGGCGAATATGGACATATTCATCACAAAATGACCAGCTCACTGGTTACAGCGGTTTGCGAGGGACAGCAGCTTACTGAAAATCTTTGGTATTTCGGGCAATATTACCGTCCCGGCAAGGTTCCTCAAGATCTGGAAGCATTAGAGGAAACGGTCGCTTCCCAAAAAAAAGACTGGCTGAAGGTATACGAAAGTCAGTCTGAAACCATTGAATGCTTTGCTCATATGATAGATCATGAGCTATGGACGTGCTATTCCGCAGATTGACCGATAAACTTCGTTCGAACCTATTGCCTCATCCCTTAAGAGCTGTCGGAAATGATTTTTTCGACGGCTTTTGATTTTTTTCAGAATATTTAGGCATTTTTCAGTTTATGTCCATTGATTTTTTTAATAAAATGAATTATAATGAAGATAAATGAATGCCAAATTTTATTTGGGAGTTATTCTATGAAAATTCTGCTGCTCAGCTGCCACACAGGAGACGGTCATAACGCCGCTGCCGCGGCGCTATTAGAAGCCTTTCAGGGGAACGGAGATAACTGTGAACTTGTCGATGCGCTTTCCTTCTGTCGTCCCGTTTCCAACCGAATGGTGACTTCTTCATACAATTCCATCATTGTTAAAAAGCCGGACGCCTTCGGCTGGATCTATAAGGTCGGTTCACTTTATAGTTCAACCGGATTGGCATCTCCGGTCTATCTTGCCAACAAACTATACGCCAGAAAGCTTCTCTCTTACATCACAGAACAAAACTTCGACGCGGTCATTTGCACTCATCTATTTCCAATGGAAGCGCTCACTTGGCTAAAACGAAAACACCTGATCACTCTCCCCTGCTATGGCGTTCTCACCGACTACACCTGTATTCCCTTTTTGGAGGAAACCAAGCTGGACGGCTATTTTATTCCTCATGCCGATCTAATAAAAGAATGCGCCGACCGAGGCATCGCAGCCGATAAACTGTTTCCTACCGGTATACCGGTCCGAAGTGCTTTCGAACAGTTGATCAACCGTCGGGAAGCGCGAATGGAACTGTCTGTTCCGGAAAATCGAAAGCTATGCCTGATCATGACCGGCGGAATGGGCTGCGGTAATATCCGACAGCTTTGTGATGAATTGCTTCGGCAGATTTCCATCCCCCATTTTTCAATTATTGTGCTTTCGGGACGTAATGAAGCACTGCACAATGAACTTTGTCAGGCGTATACCGAAGATGACCGGGTACAGTCTGTTTCCTTTACTCCACAGGTAGCGCTTTATATGAAGGCTGCTGATCTTCTGATCAGCAAAGCTGGAGGAATTTCCAGCACGGAAGCAGCGGTAACAGGAATTCCGTTTATTCAAACCATGACTATTCCAGGCTGTGAAACGAAAAACGCCTTCTTTTTTGCCGAACGGGGAATGTCTGTACGCGCAGAAAATATTGAAGAGGCAGGCCGTCTTGCCTGCCTGCTTCTAAACGATGAAACCAGCGCCAATGCTATGCGAACCGCACAAAGGAGCATCAATTCCCGCGCCGCTGCCGATATCGTGCAAATCGTCCACAAGAAAAGCCGTCATGCGGAAAAAACCATTCCATAATAATCCAACATGTTTATTTTCAAGATTGTACACAAAGATAAAAAATCTGAAAATCATCCATAAAAGCCTATTATTTATATTGCAGGCTTTTAAGTTTTACATTTTATATTCATGCCTAAATCTATTCTAAAAACGGTTTTTTTGCCAACTCCGAGTTGGCATTAGTAAATTTCCTATTAAATTGTACCGCGCAGTGTTTACATAGGCGGTAAAACGGAGATTATCATGAAATTCCAATGGATATTCTGGATCGTATTCGGCTATCTTTTAGGTGGAATTTTATTCAGTTGGCATCTACCCAAGCTACTGACTAAAAAAGATACCCGAAAGCTGAGTTCCGATCATAATCCGGGCGCAGCCAATGCATTTGTTCATACCGGTTGGAAAATTGGATTGCTTTGTCTTCTTTGCGACCTGTTAAAGGGATTTCTACCGGTATATGGTGCCGCGCAGCGGTTAGACTGCCGTGCGCTTCCTTTTGCGCTGGTCATGCTGGCACCTGTGTTGGGACATGCCACCGCGCCTTACTATAAATTCAGCGGAGGAAAGTCTATCGCCGTTTCCTTCGGCGTCCTAACTGCGCTGATAAAGATCACTCCGGTCATTTGGATACTGGTATTTTTCTATATTCTTTTCTCTGTCGTTGTTAAAATTCGTCCTACCCGAATTAGGAGCATCGTTACATTTTCAATATTCGGCGTACTGTCGGCGGTCTTCTCAGCTTACACCTGTCAATATGCCATCGGTCTAGGCTGTATCGCGATTGCCGGAATTGTGATATATAAGCATTGGATGGCCAAACCTCAACCTACTCAAGCCTCTGCCGTTCAACCGGTTTTACCGTTCAACGGCTCTGAAGAGAACGAGCAAACAAAATCTCACCAATAAAAGATTTAAAACATCAAAATAAGAAGTTACCAAACTGATATGTATGGCAACTTCTTATTTTGATGTATTTTTTCAACCATTTCAGTACACAAACCATTGTGACTGGCTTATTTTCGCTTAGCACCAGATCGGCGGGACTGATCGCCCTGCCGCCGCAAATCTGAAATCTTTTCATCGCTGGATTTCTTAAAAGAAGCCATCATATCCTCGAAGCTGAGCTTTCTCTCCTCCTGAAATCGGAGTGTCAGGGCAATTTTTCCGTTTTCCACCGTCAGTACCTTCACCCGAAGCTTCTGCCCCACTTTGAGCAACGTAGAAAGATCCTTCACATAATGATCTGACACCTGTGATATATGAATCAATCCGCTTTTTCCCTCGCCAAGCGACACAAATGCTCCAAAAGGCATCAGTTTAGTAACTTCCCCATCTAAAATGCTTCCGACTTCAATCTGCATAACTTCTCCTTGTTTTACTTTCTGGCATCATAATAAAAAATAGTTTCGCCCGGCAGATGATACCCGAATTTTTCCCGCGCGATCTTAATAATATAATCATCGTCTATCGGTTTTTCCAGTTCGTACGCCAGTTCATCTACTGAATCCTGCACTTCAATTACTTGATCTTCCAGCGTTTTCAATTCATCATCCAGCTCATTAATCTTAAATTGGGAGGTCACAATGGAAAACAGTGCCAACACCACAAATCCAAGCCATAGCAGCCGGACAAACACATTTCCTCTATATTTCATTTGCATTCTACCCTTATTATATATTCCGCAGCGAAATTTTGTTCGAATTAGCCGTATCTTTTTGTTTTTTCCGTTTTTTTCGGGAGTTGTTTTCGACTATACATAGGCTCTCATTGCCTTGTCCCAACCGATGCGCCTTTTTACCGCTTGCATTGCGAACACCCGCGATTCGGTTCCGCTCTAATCGACGTCTCTTCTTCTGCCGAGCTAACGACTGCTCGTGAAAGCCGACAGCCGCCAGTGATCTGAGCGTTTTCACATACCGCACTGTTTCCGTTTGACTGCAAGCATGCAGTCGTTTCGTCCGCCAATTCGACACAAGACCACTGAAACGAACTCTCCATGCTATAGCTGTCCGCTTAGCAAAGCGAAAGGGAGGAAGTATAATCCAACGGGCAATCTGGCGAAAAACCCAGCTTAGCAGCCTAAGGATCTGATCCGTACATGCCATTACCAGCCGTCCTACCGTTTGCCGGTATAGCAGAAAGCCAACTCCCTCACCGAGAATGGCCATCAGCCGTATTCTGCCCATAGACAAAGCAAAATAAAGAATCGCAGTAGACACGCCTGCTGTCAACCCAAACAGCAGGTCTTCCGTATGCAGCAACAGCTTTGAGAGAAAACGCTGCGTCAAATGCAATTTCTCAAACGCCGCCCGCCTGATCCGGAAAAGATCGTAAAGCACCCCAAATCCGATTCCCAACAGCAGCGAGGCACCTAAGAGCTTTGCCAGCATCAACTGGGACAAATACTGCGTCATTTTTTATTTCTAAGCAGTCCGCTTCTGCGAATCGGCTTATCAATATAGGATAGACCGTTGATTTTCCCTTCAATACCTAATTCCTTGCTGTCCACACTCATTCTGACAATGTGAAGATCATCTCCGTCAATGGTCAACACCCCAGTGGTACTTGCCAACACCACAGATTTTTCGTCAAAGCTGATCACGTCTTCAATACCGGTAAGCGCCATACGTGCTCGGTTTTCAATCAATACGGTGTGTCCCTTATTCTCGCTGCCCTGAACGGCAGAATTCATAGATAACAACCCCTTCCCGCAATCGTTTCAGTCGACCGAAACGGTCTTTACCCCACTATATGCAGAATTAAGCGGATCTATGAATCAAATCATCCTTACTGGGAAAGCACCTCGTACATGGCAGGCGCGTCGGCTTTTCGGACGGTTTCACTGACATCCAGCACACGAATTTTCAGCAATCGGCTGCCGAATGTCACTTCAATAATATCTCCTACCTTAACCTGATAGGATGCTTTGGCATCTTTCCCATTGACGCTGACATGAGCGCCGTCACAGGCATCATTGGCCACTGTCCGACGCTTGATAATTCTTGATACCTTCAGATATTTATCCAGCCGCACTGAAATCCTCCTGTTCCCCATTCCCTTTGGGCATTATCCCTTTTTAAGTTCATAAGAACATGTTCAGTATAACATGTTTTCACTGTATATGCAATACTGAAATTATGTAAATTTTTCATGAACAAATCCTGCTTAAACAGATGAGCCATAAACCTGTCTACTCACCCGCTTCACTCATTTTTTCCAACTGAATGACCCGATCGCACGCTTCAGCTAACGCTTGCTCACAGTCAATGCCCATCCTATAACAGTCTGTTACAAAACAAAGCAATCGATTTCCAACCGCCTCGTGCAGCCCCGTGTCTGCCTGGACAGGATCAAATTCTTCATTCAAGGCACCTGATTCATTCAATGCCGGCAGATCTATTTGTGCTATTCCAAAATCTTTTGGCTGTTTTCCGTCTTGAGCCAGCCGCTCAACCAATTTTTCCGCCCTCATCAATGCCGGAAGCGGCTTCGGAATCGCATCCAGCCGCTGACTCAGCAAAGTCTGCCCTTTCTGTTGGCTTTTTATTTTATTCCAATCGGGAACATCACCGCCTGGATGCGCAAACACATGGGGATGACGGTCAATCATTTTTCTACAAATCCCACTGGTTACATCCTCAAAAGTAAAATGTCCGGCTTCCTCTTCGATACGGGTATGAAAAACAATTTGAAAAAGCAGATCACCAAGCTCTTCACATAGCGCCGTCAGATCAGCAAGATCAATAGCTTCTGCGGTTTCATAAGCTTCCTCCAACAGGCAGCGGCGAATCGACTCATGGGTTTGTGCTCTATCCCACGGACAGCCCTCCTCCGATCGCAGAACCGCCATTAGGTTCAGTAAATCAGTCATGGTATAAGTTTTTTTCTGGCACAATATTTCTTTTTCACTGTTTTTCATATCAATCTCCTAATTTCTCACATCAGCACCGCCAATTTTCAAATGCTATACCTGCGGCTTTGGCAGCAATCGCCACTTCTCCAGCCTACGGCATATTTTCTTTCCCCCCGGAATCAGCAGCCATTCCTCCCGGCGAATGCCGCCGGCAGCAAGTAAGGTTAACAAATATGTCAATGCGCCGCCGACTGCCGCCGGCAAAGCAGAAAACTCCTGTAAGCGAGGTGTTCCCAATCCATTCAACCAAACCGCTACTACCCCACAAAGCGCGGCTGCCAACAGCGGTTTTCCAAATAATCCGCTAAAACGGATTTCTACCCCCATTTTACTGAGGCTGACAAAATTCAGCAATGCAATAATCAGATAGCAAAGGAAAGTACTGACCGGCGCACCATAAATACCGAATTTGCCCAACAAAAACCAAGCTGAAATCAATTTTACAGCCGCACCAGCAGCCATTGTATAAACCGGTGTGCGTACCTTCCCCATCGCCTGAAGCAGCGCGCCTGATACATTAACTAATGAAACAAATAAAATGGAAGGCGCCAGCCAACGAAGCAATGGTGCGGCGCTGTCTGCCATCGCGTGATCAAAAAGCAGCCGAAGCACCGGCTGTGCTAATATTGACAGCCCTATAGAAGCCGGCGCAGCGATCATCACCGTACAGCGCAGCGCAGTGTAGGCAATAGACACCGCTTTTTTTTGTTTTCCGCCAGTCCATGCCGCGGAAAGCAATGGAACTGCCGAACAGGCAATGGGCGTAATCAGAACTGCAGGCATATTGCAAAGCGTAACCGCAAGTCCGGAATAGCTGCCGTACAAGCGATTTGCTACCCCCTCAGTAAATCCGGCATCAGTCAGTCGTCTGAGCACCAAGAACAAATCGAGCACGCTGGCAAGGCTCATTACCGAGCTGCTTACAGTCACCGGAAGCGCGATTTTGGCCAGCCTAAAAGCAATACTGCGGACCGGTTCCTTGGAAACCGGCAGCAGACGGGGCGCCCGTTTCGCTTCGCGCATCCACACAGGCAGCATGCAGAGCAATGCAAGTCCGGTACCAATTGTTACCCCCAAAATAGCAAAAGAAGCAGCCGAAGATGAATCCCGATAACGCAGCATCGCCCATCTTGCCAACAAAATGCCGAAAATCAATTTGCCGGCTGCTTCTATGATCTGAGAAAGCGCCGTCGGCAGCATATTTCCGCAGCCCTGAAAGTATCCTCGCAACGCGCTGATAATACAGACAAAAAAAAGCGCGGGCGCAATAGCGGCAATAGCGGCTGCGGCAGGAGGATTGCCAATCAGATCAGCAAATTCCTCTGACAAAAAAATGAGCAGCAAACAGCAGCTAAGCCCGACAACGCTGAAAATACCGATAGTCACCCGCAGAATCCGGAGTGCCTCCCCTTTTCCCGAACCCGGTCTGCTAAGCGCGGCCGAAACCAATATGGACACCGCAATAGGCAATCCCGCCGTTGATAAAAGAAAAAAGAAGGAATAAACGGTATACGCACTGTTAAAATACCCCATTCCCTCTTCTCTCAGCAGCGATGTTAATGGCAGCTTATAGAGCATACCGATTACCTTCACCGCCAGTCCGGCAATTGAAAGCAGCAGAGCTCCACCTATAATGCTCTTTTTTCCTGACGACTTCACATAACCGCCTCCTTCGCATTAGTTTATGCGAAAAGGCGGCTGTCTATCACTGTATAAAAAGCGGAACGCTTCAGAACCGCGTTTATTCACCCAATAAATTCTCTCAGCAACGAATTCGACGGCAATACATCAACAGGTAAAGAAGGAATTTGCCGACAAAAATGAGTCAGCTGCATCACATCGGCTGTCAGTTTATCTTCCGGCAGTTCATCAACCGCCGCCAAAAGAGGATCCCGCAGCAAACAAAGCTCATAGCCGAGCAGACTGTCCAGCTTAAAGTGAGCACGGGCAGCACCCGGAAAAATAAAGGCGTCCTCGTTTGAAATAACCGTTTCCCATAAAGAAAGGGTAAAAGAAGGCGACGCCCCCCGAAAGCGCTGATCCCGCACGATTCGTCTTGCCAACCTAAGCTGTCTGGGACGAAGCAGATCGTTTTTCAGTTTAAGCCCGCTCTCTACACTTACAAAAACTGCCGAATAATCACCGAAAGGCAACAAGGATAGAAATTTCGGATATGCAGCCTGAATCCCTTCAAACAAAAAGAGATCATAGGCGGAAGGGTAGATTCGTTCCGCTCCTGACTGTTTACCGGTTTTAAAATCGTATTGCGGCAAGCTGCCGATTTCCCTGTTCTCCAACGCCTCCAAAAAGCGCGCAAGCCCTTCCCAATCCAGTGTGTCCGGGCTGTCAAAGTCGATCTTTCCGCCGTTTTCCGCCGCTCTTTCTAATAGCAGTGCTCTTGGAAGGTAAAAATCATCCAGTGAAATGACCTTTACCCTCCGTCCGCTCTGCACCAGATCCGAAATCAGTTTATGCGAAGTGGTCGTTTTGCCTGAGCAGGAAGGACCGGATAGGGCAATAATCGGCCGGTTCGCTTCTATGATTCGCTTAGATAACTCGGACAGGCGCGCGGAAAAATCAGCTTCGCACGCCATTGCCCACTTTTTCAATGCGTCCTGATCGTATCCTATTGGAAATTTGACTGTTTTCATTCTGCAACAACCTTTCGTAAAAATGCCAACCCAAACGATCAACGATTCATCAAAAGGTCTTATAATCCGTAAAAAGGTCTATCCTGATCGCCGTAATTTACTTTATACTCCACCTCGCCGATCTTCGAAAACACACTTATTCTCCCGCAGAAAAGAATCGACTGACATTTCCGGCAAATTCACCGCGGAATTTTTCTTCCTGCTCACCGGAAAGATATTCGTAGGGGTATTTATTCATGAATATTCGCTCAATCCGCCCATTTTTCCGGTCTACCAGTTTAGTCACAGCACCTGCCCCTACTGCGAAAATCGTATGAAGTTCTTCCATGATATAAATATTATATCGTCCCTCTGCACCGCTAAGCGCAAAGCCTACATTTTCCAGATTGCCCACCGCATTTTTCTGCCGGTAAAGATAGTAGGGCATATAACCGGAATTCCGGGCGCGAAGCTGTGAATAATCCACACATTTCTGTGCTTCCCCGTTGGTAGGTGAATAAATATCGGGATTGCTGTGAGCAAGATCCGCTGCCTTCTTTACGCAAAAAGTATGCACTGTAAGATTATCGGGGCGCAGCTTTAAAATGCTGTCGATACTCTTGGAAAAGCTGCGATAAGAGTCTCCGGGTAATCCGGCAATAAGATCAACATTAATATGCTTCAAGCCCGAACGTCGTGCCAGCTCGTAGGCTGCATAAAAATCATCTACCGTATGACACCGTCCGATCCCCTGAAGCACGCCATCGTTGAGCGTCTGAGGATTGATGCTGATCCGTCCTACTCCGTACGCGTTGATTACCTCCAGCTTTTCTCCAGTAATGGTATCCGGGCGGCCTGCCTCTACTGTAAATTCCTCCAGCAATGCGGGATCCACATGCTGACAAATTTTTTCGAACAGCATTCGGAGCTGTTCCGCTGTCAGCGTAGTGGGCGTTCCGCCGCCTATGTAAATCGTAGTAAGCTTTAATCCCTGCGCCTTAATTACACGGAACACCTCCTCAAGATCCCGAATCAGCCGACTGATATAATCAGGGATCATGGAATGAAGCCGTTTGGTAGCAAAGGACACAAATGAACAATAGGCACAGCGGGTAGGACAAAACGGTATGGAAATATAAAGACTGCAGGAATTTGCGGGCATCTGCTCAATAATAGCGCTTTCATTCACCGCAATTTCGGTAAGCAGCGCGGCTTTTTTTGGATTCAGAAAATATTCATCCCGCAATACCTTTCGTACCTTGGCAGGCTCACTCAAATGGCTGTATAGCTGGCGGGCAATCTTAGTAGGCCGGATGCCGGTCAGAATTCCCCATGCGGGTGTAAATCCCAAAAGCTGCCCGCCGGCGGCATAAACCGCCTTTCCAACCGCGATTTTTCGGGTTCGCTCCGCCGTCAGGGAGGGCTTATGTTTTTCACTGTCCTCTCCATGAAAGGTAGTTTCCCCCACCGACAGATCGGCGGCGGCAAACACAAAATCCCCGTCCTCCCGCATCACTACATGTGCCACCGGTGTTTCGGGCGTTATTGTTTCATGCTCAGAAAATTTTGCGCCCGGAAAGAACAGCAGACAAAGATTCTGCACATAAGTGCGGCTGATATCTCCCTCAACGGTGAGAATCACGTCCTCACCCCCGATCCTTTGGGAAGCGGATTCAGTTTCGTACTGTCAAGCAGAATGGTTACAGGTCCGTCATTACAAAGATCAATCTTCATATCAGCGCCAAACACGCCTCTGCCCACTCCGCCGGGAATAAGACGCTCCATTAACTCCGCAAAATATTCATAAAGCTCATTTGCCTGTACAGGCGGGGCGGCATTCAGAAAATCGGGACGGTTGCCGTGAGTACAGTTTGCCAACAAAGTAAACTGCGAAACCACCAGTACCCCGCCACCAATATCATTCACCGACCGGTTCATTTTTCCCTGTTCGTCACAGAATATGCGGAGTTTAGCAATTTTGACCGCTATTTTTTCCGCATCCTCCCTGCTGTCCCCCCAAGCGACCCCAATCAGAATCAACAGTCCCGTCTGACAGGCGCCAACAACATCGCCTTCTACTGTTACCGAAGCATGGTTCACTCGCTGAATCACTGCTATCATGCGTATCCTCTCTTTACGTCTATTACTTTCTCGATCGTCCTTAGTCTTGCCATAATTGATTTGAAATGGTCAATATTCCGGCAGCCAATCGTAAGATTGATGAGAATATCTCCACTCTTACTTTGCGTATTGATTTGGTGCAGCGATACCTTCATATCCGCCAATGCACTGGTAATATTTGCCAAAAGCATTAAATCATTTTCCGCATACACCTGAATAAATGCTTCAAAAAGATTTCCGTCAGCCGTATTCTTTTCCCTTGCCGCCTGATCCCAGTATGCGCTGACAAAACGGTCTTTACTGTCTTCTTTGGCGGCGATCTGACTTACATTGGGACAGTCTCGCTTATGAATAGAAATCCCATATCCCTTAGTGATAAATCCAATGATCTGATCTCCAGGCAGCGGATTGCAGCACTTGGAAAATTTCACCTCACAGCCTTCCACTCCATCCACAATAACGCCGCTTGAATTTTTCTTTCGGGGACGTGTTGCGATCTTCTCTACATCAATGACAGGCGCATCAGGCATCAGCGGCATTTTTACGATCCGATCAAACTCATCTCTTAGCTTGACAGCGATTTTATTCAGGGTAATTCCGCCGTAACCTAAGGTATTGTACAGATCATCGGTCTGCTGATATCCCATACGGGCAGCTACATTGGAACAAATCTCATCTCTTTGAGCAGGCGTATAAGGACGGTTATAGCGGCGAAATTCTTTATCTATCTCGTTTTTGCCTACCGTAATATTTTCCGGACGCTTCTCTTTTTTGAACCACTGCCGGATCTTATTGCGCGCTTCGCTGGTTTTGACGATATTCAGCCAGTCCCGACTGGGTCCCTTGGATGCGGACGAGGTAATGATCTCTACAATATCACCGTTCTGAGGGCAACGGTCAATGGGTGAAATAGCCCCGTTGATCTTCGCGCCTACCATTCGGTTGCCTATCTGCGAATGAATTGCATAAGCAAAGTCTACCAGCGTGGCCCCCTGAGGCAGATTGATTACATCTCCCTTGTGTGTAAATACGAATACCTCATCCTGAAAAATATCCACCTTCAGAGCACGCATGAATTCATCGGAATCTCTGATGTCATC
>CAZMTU010000041.1:0-18640 GCA_964569225.1 uncultured Lachnospiraceae bacterium
ATCAGCAAAATAAAGGTTAACAGCGTATAAATGATTCCTGTCGGCGCGATGATTTTTCTTAAAATAAACCGAATTTGTTTCATATATTCCATCCAGACTGAAATTTGCTTTATTTGGAAGCAGGACCGTAATACCGTCATGAAGCGATCAAATGCGGCGAATCTTCCGGAGCATACGCTCAACGCCGTTCATCCGATACAATAACATTTATATTATAGCACGATCGCGAAATTTTGCAATAGTAAGGGAAAAAAATATACATATTGTTAATATTCAACTTGAGAAGCATCTGAGAAAGGGGGTCATCTTTAAAGAGAGATTTTTTGACTGATTTCGCTTTCTTATTGACAATCTAATGAAAATACTGTATAATAAAATGAATAGGTTTTAAAAGAAATATGTAAAACAGAAAGGATTCGACTGCTTATTTATGACAAGAAGAGAAGCGAGAGAGGCGCTGTTTGCACTGCTGTTTGAGATGTCCTTTTGCGCGGCGGAAGAGAGATCGGCGCTGTATGAGAAAGAATGCGAGTGGCAGACACTGGAAGCGGACGCTTATATCGGGACCGGTTATGCCGGCGTTCTTCTGAATCAGGAGAAGATCGACGGTATGATTTCAGGGGCGTCCCATGGTTGGAAGCTGAATCGGTTGGCAAAAGTAACACTGGCGATTCTGCGGCTGGGCTGCTATGAAATCTGCTATACAGATATTCCTTATTCCATTGCGATCAATGAAGCTGTGGAGCTTGCTAAAAAATATGATGACGACAAAGCGCCTGCTTTTATCAACGGAGTGCTGAATAAAATTGCGGTCAGCAGCGGATCAAAAGAAAGCGCTGATTCAGCGGACTGAAAATCGATGGATGAGTTTGTTTTAGGGATCGATACCTCCAATTACACCACATCAGCGGCACTGGTACAGAACGGCAGGGTGGTTTTGAATGTGAAGCGGCCTGTAAAAGTAAAATCGGGCGCACGCGGTATCCGGCAGTCGGATGCGGTTTTTTCACATGTTCAGAATTTACCCGAAGTGATGAACGCGATTGGCGCGCGGAATATTTGCGCTGTAGGCGTTTCCGTCCGCCCCAGAGATACAGAAGGCTCCTATATGCCCTGCTTTTTGGCTGGGCAGGCCGCCGCCGCCGCGATTGCCGCTACGGGCGGATTGCCGCTTTATGCCTTTTCGCATCAGAGAGGACATTTAATGGCCGCGCTGTACGGCGCGGGGCGTACCGAGCTGTACGGAAAAGAGCTGCTTGCTTTTCATGTGTCAGGCGGTACTACCGAGTTGCTGCATGTGGAGGGAGAGCGAATTGAGAAGGTCGGTGGGACGCTGGATTTGAATGCGGGGCAGGTGATCGACCGAATTGGGGTAAAGTTAGGATTAAAGTTTCCCTGCGGAGCGGCATTAGAGTCGCTCTCGCTGCCCTTTTCTGAAACCGAGTGCTGGTCCCATGTGCGCAATATGGAATGCAACCTTTCAGGACTGGAAAATAAGGCGGCGGATTTGCTTCAAAGGGGGCGGACCCCTTCGGAAGTGGCGGCCTTTACGTTGAAAAGTATTGCCAGAACGCTGGATAGGATGACTGAACAGGCGTTGGAGCATTATGGAAAGCTGCCGGTGATCTATGCCGGAGGCGTGATGAGCAATGCAATGATCCGGAGGGTGCTGGAGGAACGGTTTGACGGGTACTTTGCGCCGTCGGAATTTTCCTGTGACAACGCCGCCGGAATCGCGCTGCTGGCGGCAGACGCTTATGCCCGAAAACGGGCAGATCGGTGAAAGGATATGAAATATGGCACAGGATTTGCCGGTACTTACCGTATCGCAGCTTAATGAGTACATTAAATCGCTTTTAGATGACGATCGGGTGTTGGGCGGACTGTATATTAAAGGGGAAATCTCCAATTTTACCGCCCATAAAACCGGACATCTCTATTTCAGTATTAAGGACGAAGGCGCATTGCTGAAAGCGGTTATGTTTCGGTCGGCGGCGTCTAAATTGAAATTTGCCCCTGAAAACGGATTAAAAATTATCGCTAAAGGGCGTATCAGCGCCTTTGTCCGGGATGGCACCTATCAGCTCTATGTGGATTCCATTCAACCGGACGGGGTGGGCGCTTTGACGGTGGCTTACGAGCAGTTAAAGCGTAAATTGGCGGCCGAAGGGCTGTTTGACGAGAGCCGAAAAAAGCCGCTTCCGAAAATTCCTACCCGCATCGGGGTCATTACTTCACCAACCGGCGCGGCGGTACGGGATATAATCAATATTCTGACCAGACGGTTTCCTTATGCGAAAATGATTCTCTATCCCGCGCTGGTGCAGGGAGAGGGCGCTGCCGAACAGCTTATTGCGGGAGTGGAGTATTTTAACCGAACCGCTTCGGCGGATGTGCTGATTATCGGTCGCGGCGGCGGTTCTATGGAGGATTTATGGGCATTTAATGATGAACGGTTGGCAAGGACAGTGGCTGCCTCCCGAATACCGATCATTTCGGCGGTAGGACATGAGATCGACTTTACTATTTGCGATTTTGTGGCAGATCGGCGGGCGCCTACGCCTTCTGCGGCAGCTGAGCTTGCGGTACCTGAAACGGGTGAGCTGATGCGGAAGGTAAGCAATATTGTGGGGCGGATGGAAGTGCTGCTGGATAAAGGCATTAAGCTGCGGCGGCAGTCGCTCAGTCATTTGGCAGAGAGCCGGGTGTTTCGAAATCCAGCCTGTTTGCTGGATGAGCGAAGAATGCTGCTGCTTTCCGACTCGGAGCGTTTGCAGCATGCGATCCGTCTGACTGCGCAGCGGAAAGAGAATCAGTTTGCTTCTCTGGCGTCAAAATTAGACGCGCTGAATCCTATGTCGGTGCTGCTGAGAGGATACAGCGCGGTGTTCGGAGAAGGACAAAAGCTGGTTAAATCAGTGACCGATACGGAGATCGGTGATAGGCTTACGCTGCGTACCGCAGACGGTGCGGTTTATACCAAGGTAACGGGAAAGGAAGCATTTCATGAGCAAGGAAAATAAACCGGTTGAACTGGATGAGGCTATGAATTTTGAATCCGCGCTGGCAAGACTGGAACAGATTGTCAGAGCGCTGGAAGCGGGGAGCGCACCACTGGATGAATCGCTTTTGCTGTATGAAGAGGGCGTACGGTTGGTGAGGCTTTGTAATGACCGGCTTGAAAACGCCGAAAGACGGATCAAGGTATTGGTAGACAAAGGCAACGGGGAACTGACCGAAGAAGATTTTGCGGAAGGCGGCAGCAGAGGATGAGCAGACTGTCAGACGCAATGACTAAGGCAGCCGTTCAGACCGAAGAAAAGCTTGGCGAGCTGTTGGAAGCGCGGGCGGACTATCGTCCGGAAGCAGGCGGCGCTGTTTGGGACGCCATGAAATACAGCCTGATGGCAGGCGGTAAGCGTATCCGTCCTTACTTGGTGATGGAGGTATGCCGATCGCTGAGCGGCAGCGCAGAGCGATGTGAGGCGGAAGCGCTGATCTACGCCTGCGCACTGGAGATGATTCACACCTATTCACTGATTCACGACGATCTGCCCTGTATGGATAACGACGAGCTGCGGAGAGGGAAGCCCTGCTGCCACATGGTCTATGGCGAAGCCACTGCTATGCTGGCGGGCGACGGCTTGCTTACGTTAGCATTTGAAACGGTCGCGGCGCAGGAGGATATTCTGGCAGTAAGGCGGATTCAGGCAGTTAAGATCCTTTCTGAAGCCTCAGGCGCCGCGGGGATGATCGGCGGGCAGCAGATGGATCTGGACGGAGAAGGACAGTCGATCGGTTATGAACAGATGGTGCAAATGCACGAGAAAAAAACCTGCGCGCTTATCATTGCTGCCTGTAAGCTGGGCGCACTGGCTGCCGGTACCCATTATCCTGAGGTATGGGAAGCGGTAGAAGCCTACGGAATGGGGATCGGCAGGGCATTCCAGCTTGTGGACGATCTGTTAGACCGTACTGCTACTGCCGAACAAACCGGTAAAGATGCCGGCAGCGATCTGAAAAAAGATAAAACCACATACCTGAGTTTTCTGCCGGTTGAAGCCGCAAAGGAATTGGCGCGGGCGATCACCGATAAAGCAAAGGAAGCAATTGCGTTCTATGACAAAAACGGGCTGCTTACAGCGCTTGCGGAATCGCTGGTCGAACGGCAAAAATGAGATTAGATAAATATCTTACGGAAAACGGATTTGCTGAAAGCAGAAATAAAGCGCAGCGTTTGATTGAAGCAGGATTGGTGCAGATTGAAAATTGCGTGGTGCGAAAGCCTTCCTTTGATCTGACGGAAGGTGTTGAAATCAAGCTTTTGGGCAGCGATTGTCCTTATGTCAGTCGGGGCGGTTTGAAGCTTGCCGGTGCGCTGGCGCGTTTCGGTATTTCTCCCGCAGGACTGATCTGCGCCGATATAGGTTCCTCCACAGGCGGTTTTACCGACTGCCTGCTGCAAGGCGGCGCCGCCCGCGTCTATGCCATTGACAGCGGCAGCGATCAGCTGCATCCCAGTCTGAGGTCAGACCGGCGGGTGATGGTGATGGAACATTGCAATGCCCGCCGACTTACATCCGAACTGCTGGGGGAGACGGTCGATCTGGTAGTCACCGATGTATCCTTTATCTCACAAACGCTGCTGCACGTCCCTATTGCATCCGTTTTAAAGGAAAACGGTCGCTTTGTCAGCTTGATTAAGCCCCAATTTGAAGTGGGACGGGAAAAGATCGGCAAAGGCGGGATCGTAAAGAAGCAATGCGACCGGCAGCAGGCGGCAGAGCTGGTGATCGTATCGGCACAGGCGGCTGGAATGGGCTGTCAGGCGGTAATTGAATCGTCCATTAAAGGCGGTGACGGAAACATTGAATATTTGGCATGGTTTATTAAGGGGCAGCCGTCGTCAGCAAACCTTGATATAGAACGGCTCCCTTGATTAAGTAGAATATTTTAGGCGGCTGGTAAGAATTACAGTCCGGGCAACGGAGAATGTCTGGAAAATGCCTGCGGCTTCTTTCAGACAGTGCGTTTGCGGCTTCCGGATCGGCATGATGTAAGGCTGCTCTGCACTGTACCGCTAAGCGCACAGGTCATCGCCGTAATGGCGGAGGGGTATAATTAGAACATGAAAAATAAACGGCAAGAAAAAATTATTGAAATTATCGAGTCCCAGTCTATTGAAACACAGGAAGCGCTTCAGGAAAAGCTGCGTGCTTGCGGATTCGATGTGACGCAGGCAACTGTGTCAAGAGATATCAAGGAATTGCGGCTGACGAAGGTCAGCACCAAGGGAAACCGGTACAAGTACGCGGTACTGGATTCGGACGATCCCAGACAAACCGCCCAATATGTCAATATTATGAAGGAATCGGTGATTTCGGTCCAGTGCGCTCAGAATATGCTGGTAATCAAAACCTTTTCCGGCATGGCGCAGGCTGCTGCGGCTGCGATTGATTCGTTGCTGTGCGATGAGATCATCGGTTCAATCGCGGGTGACGACACGATTTTTGCGGTAACAGATAATCCTCAGCGGGCAGAACGGCTGAAGGAGCGGATTCTTGCCCGCCTGGAAGTGAACAGATAAGATCCGAAAGGAGGCGCGCTCATGTTGGTTTCCATGCATATTGAAAATATAGCGGTTATCAAGCGGTTGGATTTGGATTTTTTTGCCGGTTTTACAGTACTGACCGGTGAAACCGGCGCGGGTAAGTCGATTATTATTGATTCGATCGGGCTGTTGACCGGTGCTAAAACCGACCGGGAGCTGATCCGTACCGGCGAAAGAAACGCGATGGTCAGCGCTTGCTTTTCGGTGGATGAAGCTCAGAAGCGGGAACTGGCAGAACTGGGAGTGTCGCCTGATGAGGAAGGGATGCTCTTTTTGCAGCGCTCTGTTACTGCGGAGGGTAAATCGGTATCAAGGCTGAACGGCAGAGCCGTTCCTCTTTCTCTGCACCGGCAGATTGGAGAAATGCTGGTAGGGATTCACGGTCAGCATGACAGTGAAAAGCTCATGCGCCCCGCCGCTCATATCGACTGGCTGGACAGCTACGCGCACACCGATGAGCTGCTTACCGAATACAGCGGTTTTTATCAAAAAATGTTGCTGGCAGGTCAGAATCGGGATAAATGCCGGTTAGATGAGCGGGCAAAAGCTCAGCGGCTGGATATGCTGCGCTACCAGATTGAAGATATAGAATCGGCGGACCTGGAAACAGGCGAAGAAGAGAAACTGGTCACTGAAAAAAAGGTGCTGCAAAACGCTAAACAGCTTACTAAACAGGTGGTGACGGTTTACCGTGCCCTGTACCGCAACGAAAAGGGAATGCCGGCAGACAAGCTGATGGAAATTGCTAAAAGCGCGTTGCTCTCTCTGACCGATGTGATGCCGGAGGCATCCGCTTTTGTAGACCGCATCAGTGATATGCAGTACGAGCTGGGGCGAATAGCGCAGCGGACTGCGGCGCTGATGCCCCCGTCGGGCAGCAGCCCGGAAAAACGCATAGAGGAGATCGACGACCGACTGGACCAGATTCGCAGGCTGAAACGAAAGTACGGCGCCGATGAAACAGAGGTATTGAATTTCCTTGCAAACGCCAAGGCGGAACTGAATGAAATTTTGCTGTCCGACGAAAAGGAAAAAGAATATGACCGACAGTATCATGCTTTCCGAAAATCAGCAGAAGAAGCTGCGCTGCGGCTTTCAGAGCGGCGCAGAGCGGCGGCTGCCGAGCTTTCGGAGCGTATTTGCGGAGAACTTGCCTATTTGGATATGGAAAAGGTTGCCTTTTCCGCCAGAGTCAGCCGAAAGAGCGATATGGCTGAAGCGGGCAAACAAGGGGAAAGCAAGGAAGGAAATTTACCTTGCCGGTTAGGACCGAAGGGGATGGATGAGGTGGAATTTATGATTTCAACCAATCCCGGTGAACCGCTGAAGCCGCTTGCCAAAATCGCGTCCGGCGGCGAACTGTCGAGGATCATGCTGGCTATCAAATGCGTGCTGACCGCCGCTGAGCGCGTACCAACGCTGATTTTTGATGAGATCGACACCGGCGTATCAGGTCGCACTTCTCAAAAGATCGGTATGAAACTGCGGGCGCTGGCCTGCGGCGGACCGCAGGTATTTTGCATTACCCACAGTGCGCAGGTTGCCGCTAACGGACACAGACAGTATAAGATCATTAAACAGGAAGTAGACGGGCGTGCCCAGACTACCGTAACCCCTCTCGACCGGAATGAGCGGATTGCCGAGATTGCCCGTATTATGGGCGGCATGGATATTTCGCAGAAAATTCTTGATTCCGCAACTGAAATGATAGAAAAAGCGGAAACGCTTGCATAAAATATGATAAAGGTAGGATAAACCTCATGAAATTATACGATGAACTGGTCGCCAGAGGGCTGATCGCTCAGGTAACCAATGAAGACGAAATCAAAGAAATGATCAATAACGGCAAGGCAACCTTTTACATTGGGTTCGACTGTACTGCCGACAGCTTGACCGCAGGTCATTTTATGGCGTTGACCTTGATGAAGCGTCTGCAAATGGCGGGCAATAAGCCCATTGCTCTGATTGGCGGCGGTACCACTATGATCGGGGATCCCTCCGGCCGTACCGATATGCGAAAAATGCTGACAAAAGCAGATATTGATCACAATGCTGAATGCTTTAAACGGCAGATGGAGCGATTTATTGACTTTTCGGAAGGAAAAGCGATGATGATCAACAATGCCGACTGGCTGCTGAACCTTAATTATGTGGAGCTGCTGCGGGAAGTGGGAGCATGCTTCTCGGTAAATAATATGCTTCGCGCGGAATGCTATAAGCAACGCATGGAGAAGGGGCTATCCTTCCTTGAATTCAATTATATGATTATGCAGTCCTACGATTTTTACTATCTTTTCAAGCATTACGGCTGCAATATGCAATTTGGCGGGGATGATCAGTGGTCCAATATGCTGGGCGGTACTGAGCTTATCCGCCGGAAATTGGGCAGGGATGCGCATGCTATGACGATCACTCTGCTCACTGATTCTCAGGGGAAGAAAATGGGCAAGACTGCCGGTAATGCCGTATGGCTTGATCCGGATAAAACCTCCCCCTACGATTTCTTCCAATATTGGCGGAATGTGGGTGACAAGGATGTCATGAAATGCATCCGTATGCTCACTTTCCTTCCATTGGAACAAATCGAAGAAATGGCGGCATGGCAGGGTGAGCAGCTTAATCGGGCGAAGGAAATTCTCGCTTATGAGTTGACCAAGCTGGTACATGGCGAAGAAGAAGCGGTCAAAGCGTTGGAAACCGCGCGAAAGGTCTTTTCCGCAGGCGGTATCAGTGACGATATGCCTACCACAACGCTGTCTGACGGGCAGTTTAAAGAGGGCGTAATTGGAATATTGGAACTTCTGACCGCATCCGGTCTGGCAGCTTCCAGAAGTGAAGCCCGCCGGCTGGTGGTACAGGGCGGTGTCAGCGTCTGTGACAGTAAGGTGACCGATCCGGATGCCACGTTTGAAAAGGCTTTCTTTACCGATCAGGATGTTATTTTGAAAAAAGGTAAAAAGGTATACCACCGCTTTCAGATCGGCTGAAAGCCGGGAGGAGGAAAAGCTATTGAAGGAGAACTACCAAGCGTTCGGCGATCTTTTGACCGCATTATCGGAGCGTGGATTGCTGCTGTACAGCGAAAATGAGCCGCTGGCGCCTTTGTCTACCTTTAAAATCGGCGGACTCGCAGATTTTGCGGTTTTTCCCCTCTCAGCAGAGGGACTGACCGCCGCTGTTCGCGGAGCAGCTGCCTGCGGCATTCGTTACGGACTGTTCGGAAACGGATCCAATCTGCTGTTTGCGGATGAGGGATATCGGGGGGCAGCGATTTTTACGACTAAAATGAATCGGGTTTGGCAGGAAGGCGATGAACTGGTGGCGGAGGCGGGGGCTTCGCTTACCGGACTCGCTGTGATAGCCGCTAAGGCGGGGCTGACCGGACTGGAGTTTGCCTACGGAATTCCCGGAAGCGTAGGCGGGGCAGTCTTTATGAACGCGGGCGCTTATGACGGTGAAATCGCTTCGGTAGTCACCCGATCCTCCTATTGGACGGCTGACATGCCGGAGGGAAAGATTGGATGGCTGATCGGTGAGGAACAGGGGTTTGATTATCGTACCAGTGCCTATCAGACAGGCGATAAATGGATTCTCAGCGCCTGTTTTTCGCTGAAAAAAGGAGCGCCTGCCGAAATTAAAGCGAAGATGAATGAGTTAATGGCAAGGCGGAAGAACAAGCAGCCGCTGGAATATCCAAGTGCCGGCAGTACCTTCAAGCGTTATCCCGGCCATTTTACCGGGAAATTGATCGAGGAAGCGGGATTAAAGGGGCTGACGGTAGGCGGTGCGCAGGTTTCGGAAAAGCATGCCGGTTTTATTATCAACCGTGGGAACGCGACCGCTGAGGATGTGAAAGAACTGATTCATCAGGTGCAGGAAGCGATTTACCGAAAAAACGGAATCAGAATCGCTTGCGAGGTGCGTATGATAGCGCCTTGTTGACAGCAAAATAAGAGGGAACAAGAAAAAAGAGGAAATACCATGGAATTTGTGATTATCACCGGTATGTCCGGCGCGGGTAAATTGACCACCAGTCATATATTGGAGGATATTGGCTATTTGTGTGTAGACAATATTCCTTTTCCGCTGATTGAAACCTGTATAGATCTGTATACCGCTCACCCCAGAAGTGAAAAAGTTTCTTTTACACTGGATATTCGCGGGCAGGAGGATTTTTCCGGTCTGATTGGCATGGTGCGGTCTTTGAAGCGCAAGCAGGGCTGCGACTGCAAACTGATCTATTTGGACGCTGCCGATGAGGTGATTGTTGCCCGTTATCAGGAAAGCCGGCATGTGCATCCGCTGGTACTGACTAAGAATATTACTTTGACTGAAGCCCTTGCCTGTGAACGCGGACTGCTTTCCGATTTGCGCGAAGCGGCAGATCTGATATTGGACACTTCCCGTATGCGTCCAATGGAAACAAAGGAAAAATTGGAGCGTTTTCTGAATATTACTCGGACCGCAGGTATGATGGTGACCTGCATGTCTTTTGGCTTCAAGCATGGAGTTCCTTCTGATCTGGATCTGCTGTTTGACGTTCGGTGTTTTCCAAATCCATATTATGTACCCGAATTAAAGCATGCTACCGGGCTGGATGCGTCGGTCTATAACTATGTGTTTTCCTTTGATGAAACCAACCGATTTATGGACAAGCTGTTTGATTTGATTGATTTCCTTCTTCCAAAATATAAAACAGAAGGGAAGACACAGCTCACTATCGGAATCGGCTGTACCGGAGGGCAGCATCGCTCGGTTGCCATTGCGGAGCGTTTGGGGCAGCATATCGGTCAGCAGAATATTGCTGTCAATGTGGCTCACAGAGATGTGAAAAAAGCATTATAAATTATGAGCCATTCTTTTTCATATGAAACCAAAACCGCGCTTGCAGCAGCGCCTGTTAAAGAGCGCTGCTGCAAAAAGGCGCTGCTGTTTGGGCTGCTTTATCCTTTTTCCGATTTTCGGTCTGACGAGGCGGCTGATGACAGCAGCTTCAGAAGTCTGTCTAAGGGAAGCGGCATTCATTTTTCTACCGATAATGAAAAATGCGCTGTACTGCTGTCCGGCATGGTGAAATCGCTTTGCCGCACAGAGGCGATTTGGGAACAGCTTGATCAACGCACCCGCAAAGGGGAGGTCAAGACGCTTTGGAGGCTGCTCGGCGGGGAAGAACTGCTGAACGATGCGCTGCTGGCAGATCTCACTGAGGCGGTCGGGCGGATCGACCGGATAATGGTTTGTGAAAACTGCATACGGGCATTTTTGAGAGGGCTATTTCTGTCAGTTGGTTCAATCGTTGATCCTGCTAAAGCCTACCACTTGGAGTTTGCTGTTTCAAAAGAGCATAAATGTCAGCAGATCGCTGAATTTTTGTGCGGTGCCGGATTTCCTGTCAGAATAACGGTGCGCAGAGGCGTGCGGGCGATCTATCTCAAGGAAAGCGAAGCCGTGGAGGACTTTTTTACCTTTGTAGGAGCTCCTCAGACCGCACTGGCAATTATGAACGCAAAAATTCTAAGGGATATCCGCAATAACGAAAACCGTAAGGCAAACTGCGATACGGCTAATATTTATAAATCTACCGGCGCAGCCGCCGCACAGCTTCGGGCGATTCGCAAATTGAAGCAGGACGGGCGTCTGCAAACGCTGCCGGAGCCCTTGAGAATTACTGCGGAGCTTCGGCTGAACTATCCGGAAGTATCGCTGGCGGAATTGGCGGCACTGCATGAGCCGCCGATCACTAAATCGGGTGTGACCCACCGCCTGCAAAAGCTGCTGAATGCTTGTAAGGATGAACCGGGAGATCAGACACAGTAATAGTTTTTCGGATAGATTATTTATGATTGTTGAAAAACAGGATAAAAGGAAGTGACGAAAAATGGCTGATTTTGTTCATCTGCATTTGCATAGTGAGTACAGCCTGCTGGACGGCGCATGCAGGATCAGTGAAATACCGGCAATGGCGAAGGAACTGGGGCAGAACGCGGTGGCACTGACCGATCACGGCGTGATGTATGGTGCGGTGGATTTTTACCGTGCCTGCAAAGCGGAAGGGATCAAACCCATTATCGGCTGCGAGGTCTATTTGGCGCCGGGCAGCCGTTTTGACCGTACCCGAACCGCCTCCTATTTCAACACCCATTTGGTGCTGCTGGTGATGAATGAAGTCGGCTACCGAAATCTAATCTATATGGTGTCAAAATCCTTCACCGAAGGCTTTTATGTGAAGCCGAGGATTGATATGGAATTGCTTTCGGCGCACAGCGAAGGTTTGATTTGCCTTTCCGGCTGTCTGGCAGGGCATATTCCGCAGGCGATTTTGCTGGATGATATGAAGGAAGCAAAGCGCTTTGCGGAGAATTTGGCAGCTCTTTTCGGACCTGAACGCTTTTATCTGGAACTACAGGATCATAATCTGGAGGAGCAGAAAAAAGTAAATGAAGGCTTATTGGCGCTTGCCGCTCAAACAGGGCTACCGCTGGTCGCTACCAATGATGTGCATTATTTGCGCCGGCGGGATGCTGATACGCAGGCCATTTTGATGTGTATTCAGACCGGAAATGTGATCAGTGACGGGCGTCCTATCGGATTTGAAACCGATGAATATTATTTTAAATCCGCAGAAGTAATGAACGCGCTTTTTCTCACATGCAAAGAGGCGCTGAAAAATACGGTCAAAATTGCTGATATGTGCAATTTTGATTTTGAAATGGGGCAAACTAAGCTGCCGGGATATGTGGTACCGGACGGTTCCTCGCCATCCGTTTTTCTAAAAAAATTGGCGTATGAAGGTTTTAAACGTCGGATAGACGCCGGACAGATCGTTTTTGATGAAAACCATACGGAGGATGAATATAAAAGCCGGATTTTATACGAACTGCTGATCATATCTAAAATGGGTTATGACGCATATTATCTGATTGTATGGGATTTTATTCGCTGGGCAAAGGAACAGCGGATACCGGTGGGACCGGGCAGAGGGTCAGGCGCCGCCAGCTTGGTCGCGTTTCTGATCGGCATTACCGATGTGGATTCTATTCGCTATGGATTGCTGTTTGAACGCTTCCTCAATCCGGAACGGGTAAGCATGCCCGATTTTGATACTGATTTTTGTTATAACCGTCGAGATGAAGTGATCGGCTATGTGACCGAAAAATACGGCGGCGAGCATGTTTCACAGATTATTACTTTTGGAACGCTGGCAGCCCGCGCCGCAGTGCGGGATGTGGGGCGCGCGCTTGGGATGAGCTATGGCGATGTGGACAAAGTGGCGAAACTCTTGCCTCAAAAACCGGGATCGACTATCCGGTCTGCAATGGCGGAGGAATCACAATTAAAGCGCCTTTATGGTGAAAATATACAGATACGGCAGCTTTTGGATTATGCGTTGGCGCTGGAGGGCATGCCCCGTCACGCTTCGGTGCATGCGGCGGGCGTGGTTATTACAAAAGAACCGATTTATCATTATCTCCCGCTGGCAACCAGCGGAGATACGCCCATTACGCAGTTTGACATGGACACAGTGGCGGCTTTGGGCTTGCTCAAATTCGACTTTTTGGCGGTCCGCTATCTGACTATTCTTTCAGATGCCGAGAAGGAGGTACAAAAAAGTGATCCTTCGTTCAGTTTAGCCTCCATTCCTTTTGACGATCCCGCAGCCTATCAACTGCTATCTGACGGGAATACAGAAGGCGTATTCCAGCTGGAATCCGTGGGGATTCGCAGGCTGCTGACGAATCTGCGTCCCGATTCCTTGGAAGACATAATGGTGGTGATCGCGCTTTACCGTCCGGGACCTATGGATTCCATTCCGAAATATTTGGAGAATCGAAAAAACAGGGAAAAGATCGACTATCCGATTGCCTGTCTTGCGGAAATTCTGGATGAGACCTGCGGCTGCATTATATATCAAGAGCAGGTAATGCAGATTTGCCGAAAGGTTGCCGGTTTTTCTTACGGAAAAGCCGACTCGGTTCGCAAGGCAATGTCTAAAAAGAAGCCGGAACTGTTGGAGCAGATGCGGGCGGAGTTTTTAAAAGGCGCAAAAGAAAATTTTATTGATACAGAGCTTGCCAACGCGCTCTTTGATGAAATGGCTTCCTTTGCCAAATACGCGTTCAATAAGGCGCACGCGGCGGCTTATGCTGTTACTTCTTACAGGACGGCTTATGTAAAAGCCCACTATCCCACCGCGTATTACGCTTCGCTGCTGACTTCAGTGATGGGAAACCACAGCAAAACAGCCGCTTATATTGCGGATGGCGCCAAAATGGGCGTTCATTTGCTGCCGCCTCACGTTAATGAAAGCGATATGGTTTTTTCTGTTTCAGATGGAGGAATTCGTTACGGACTTTGCGGGATTAAAACCATCGGCGAAAATTTTGTGCGGTTGCTGAAAAACGAGCGGAAAAAAGGCAAATTTAAGCATTTTCTGGATTTTGCTCAGAGAATGAGCGGACTGGAACTGAATCGACAGCAGGCACAGGCGCTGATCAGCGTGGGAGCATTTGACGGACTGGGCAATAATCGCGCGCAGTTGCTGGGGGATATGGATAAGGTCATGCAGATGGTGACTGATGACCGGAAAAAAAATCTGGACGGACAGACCGATTTGTTTTCTGCCGCGGAGGAGGAATCGCCGATTTTGACCTATCCGTTTCCGGATGTGCCCGAATATCCATCCAAGCAGCTTTTGCATATGGAAAAGGAGTATATCGGTCTGTATCTTTCGGGAAATTTGCTGGATGATTATACTGCCCATGAAGCAGCTCTGCATCCGGTATCTATTTCTGCTGTTATAGAAGCTTTCCGGGAGGAAGATGCAGCGGATGCGCCGGAAGAGGGCAGCGCCTTTCGGGATGGACAGAGCATTCTGATTGCCGGAACGGTTTCAAAGCTCACACGGAAAACTACTAAGAACGGTGATACGATGGCGTTTGTCACGGTAGAGGACCGAATGGGTGAAATTGAAGTGCTGTTTTTTCCGAAGCAGTGGCTGACTGCTTCGGCGTTTGTACAAAAGGATGCCGCTGTTTGGATTAAGGGAAATATCAGTGTGAAAGAGGAAGAGGCGCCGAAGCTTCTGACGTCATCTGCAGGACCGATGATTGATAATGAGCATTATACAGGCGAAATAAACGAGGAAGCCGATACTGTCCCAAACAGCGCTTCTGTCAGGGGCAGCTCAACGAACCGTAGGATTGCCGCGCCCGTATCTGCTGAAAAAATACAAAACCCTGCGGCTGCCAACAGCGTACCAAAAAAGATATTTATTCGCCTGCCGGACCTGACAGGCAGCATATACAGGAAAGTGATGCTGCTCTGCGAGATTTTCTGCGAGGGCGATTGTGAGATCGTTTTGTATGACGGCGCCAATGAAAAGTATACAAGAGTGAGCGGACTCCGACTGTATGCTTCTGAATTCGTCATTCGAGAGCTTCAGCTGCTTTGCGGCGGAGAAAATATTGTACTCAGATAAGAAAATTTCCATTAATCATGTAAAATTATTCATAGTTATTTCAAAATAACAAACTATAATAAAGATATTACTGCAAGAAAGGTTTGTCTGTTCTGATGAAAAAAAATATGAATCAGGATAAACGTTTGCAAAAAAACGTTGAAGAGGCGGCTCGCTTTTCCTTTCGCGTTGTTTTGAAGGGAATCCAGTGGGTTTTTAATGTACTGTTCACGATTTTGCTGGTTGGAATTATTGCAGGCTGTATCGTCGGATGCGCGTTTCTTATCTATATCGCCAATAATGTTGATTCCAGTGTGGATGACATTCTTATTCTGTCCAGCAGTCAGGATGCTACTACACGGATCTGCTATTATGAGGATGGCGAACTGGTTGAGGATGAAACGCAGCGGCTTTCAAGCGGAACCAACCGTCTATGGATATCCTATGACGAGATACCGGAAAATTTGGTCAATGCATTCGTGGCGATCGAGGACAAGCGATTTTGGGATCATGACGGCGTAGACTGGATCACCACAATGAAGGCGGCATTCAAATACTTTATTCCAACCGGTTCCAATCCGGGCGGTTCTACCATTACCCAGCAATTGATCAAGAATCTTACACAGGAAAATGACTACACCATTCAGCGAAAGGTGCAGGAGATTTTCAAGGCGCTGAATCTGGAAAAAGATGTGGATAAGAAAGACATTATGGAAATGTATTTGAATTCCATCTATTTGTCACAGGGATGCTATGGAGTGCAGGCGGCGGCGAATTGCTATTTTTCAAAGGACGCTTCTGAACTCACATTAATCGAATGTGCCGCGATTGCAGCTATTACACAGTATCCGACCAAATGGGATCCTATTCAGAATCCCGATTATAACACAGAACGGCGAAATACAATCGTCCGTGAAATGTATAATCAGGGACTGATCACACGTTCCGAGTTTGAAGAAGCATATAATCAGGAACTAACGCTGAATGTGAAAAGCTCTGAAAGCGGCAGCTCCTCCAGCAGTTCAAAAATTACTACTTCATGGTATACCGACGCGGTGATCAATGAGTGTGTAACGCTGCTTGCCGAGAAATATAACGTCAGTGAAACTATTGCCACTCAGATGCTGTATTCCGGCGGCTATACTATTATAACTGCAATGGACAGCGAAATTCAGAGTATTCTGGAAAAGTATTATGTCGATATGTCCTCGTCCTCTTATCTGCCTACCTCTAATGTGATCAATGTAGAATCAGCTATGCTGGTAATGGATCCTTATAATGGCAACATTGTAGGACTGGTAGGCGGCAGAGGTGAAAAGACCGATTCCCGACTGTTAAACCGTGCTACGCAAACAAAACGTCAGCCCGGTTCCTCAATCAAGCCGATTGCTGTATATGGACCTGCCTTAGAAGCGGGAGTGATTCATTACGGCTCTGTTTATGAGGATTCACCTTTTACGACTAATCCAAATTGGCCCAAAAACTCCAACCGGACTTACACCTATGGGCCTATGACAATAGATTACGCGCTGACAACCTCTAAGAATACCATTGCCGTGAAGGTACTGAATGATTTAGGCGTCAATAATTCGTTTAAATTTTTGACGCAGAAGCTTCACATGACTTCCTTGGTCGAAAGCGTTCAAACCACGTCAGGTGTAAAATCCGACAGAAATCTTGCGTCATTGGCATTAGGCGGTCTGACATACGGCGTTACTTTAAAGGAAATGGTCGCCGCGTATTGCATTTTCCCCTCAGGCGGGATTTATTCGCCGCCTCGCACGGTGCTTCAGATTCAGAATGCCGGCGGACAGGTGATTATTGACAATAATCCTGACGCTGAGGTGGTTATCAGTGAAGGGACCGCGCAGTCTATGGTCAGATTGATGGAGCATGTTATTTCCGGGACGCAGGGCGTTTCAGGTACGGCCGCCAGCGCAAAGGGAGTGCAGAATCTTGTGGGGGCAGCCGGAAAAACCGGTACCACTGATAATGACAATGACCGCTGGTTTGTGGGATACACGCCTTATTATGCCGCGGGTATATGGATCGGGTATGATGAGCCGCAGAGTCTTTCAGGAAAAGTCAGCAGTGCGCAGCATTTAAAGCTGTGAACGCAGTAATGTTAGAAATTCATGAACAGCTTTTGGAAAAGGTACAGGCCGGTACTGTTGAAAAGAAAACCTTTAATGACGATCTGTTAATAAAGGCAACTTATTGTAAATCATCCGGTATGCTGCCCACCACCGGCTGCAGTACGCTTACAGGCTATTTTACAAAAGATACACTGCCTACGAAAATTTGTACGGTGCATTCCAGATGAGTTTCCGGAATGACTGATTTTGTGTAAATGGCAGAATGAAGCAGAAAATTACCTCATATATATGATATGCGGCGCAGTTCTTGGACGAAGGCTTAATTTAGCCTCGAAAAAAGTTTACCGTTTCGTTGCCGATACTGCGTTACATAGACATAATATGGGGTGATTTTTTGCGAATTTTCAGACAATTCAAGCGGGAAATACGCTGTTCAGACGGTAGATTTATTCTTTTATTTGCTTTGGGCACGCTGTTTTTGGGCATATTATCGGCATTGATCGGTGGAGGACATTCACTGTATTATCACATTTGTCTGCCCCGGTTTGCGCCATCGCCTTTTGGTTTTTTTATTATTTGGACCGTTTTTTATTTAGCTATAGGCGCAGCGGCTGGAATAATAGTTTCGTCAGGCTGTTGCTGCCGGAAAGCCATTTTTCTGTCGGGGATTATTTGGTGGGGAGCAGGATTGATTGTTAATCTTTTATGGTTTCCGCTGTTTTTTGGCACCGGCTGCTGGCTTGTGGCTTTGCTGTTGATTCCGGTAATGATTTTTTGTTCAATATGGACCGTTCGCGCCTTTATTCGGACCAGTCTGCTTGCCGCGCTGGTGATCAGTCTGTATACTTTATGGCTGTTTTTTTGCTTTTTGCTTCAGTTTGTTGTGATTTTATGCAATTAGGTGTTAAAAAGCTTGAATTCTAAAAGAATTTGTGTTATAATAACTCACGAAGAACGGCAAGCATTGTGAAAAAACGCATTACAGCGGATCCATGCAGCCAAACATGTGGTTTTTCGTCGCTTTGAAATCGCCTGATGAAGCTTGCGCGGACACAAGCGGCAGCTAAGGTCGGCTGAAATACACTTCTCTTTGTAAAGGTGGCGCAAGTATGAAAATCTTAGGCATTACCGGAAGAAGCGGGAGCGGAAAGGGATATATCTGCGCGTTGTTTGAGAAACAGGGAGTTCCTGTTATTGATACGGATGAGATCGTTCACACCTTGTACCGGGAAAATAATGAGTGCATCTGTGAATTGGAAGAGGAATTTGGCGCTCTTAGGGATTGCACGAAGGCAGTGGACCGAAAAAAACTGGCGCAGATCGTGTTTGCTGATAGACAAAAATTGGAAAGGCTTAATCAAATCGTTCATCGCTATGTTGCGGAAGAAGTTGAAAAAAAGAGCAGACAATATGCCGCTTGGGGTGCACCGGCGGTATTGATTGATGCGCCGCAGCTTTTTGAGGCGCATCTTGAAA
>CAZMTU010000042.1:0-18095 GCA_964569225.1 uncultured Lachnospiraceae bacterium
TGAGCGGTTCATCTTCCAGCGAGTCAGTGTCAATCGCTTCGTCCCGCTTGAAGGAAAAGAAGGTGGAACGGTCAGCAAAGAAAGAGCAATTATGAAATTGATTTCCGCAAAGCAGGATCTTGCTTGACAATGCGTGAAAAGTATGCTATAATTTTCTTGTAGAGTTTAATTAAAGCGCAAGCGCAGCGAGATTATAGCAGGAATGGCAAAAAACAGAAAACATTTATGCGGCAAGGAGATTTATTTCTTAGATGTGGGAACATCGAGGTATGGTCGGCATAAATTTTGTTTTTTTCAACTGACGGCAAAATTGCTGTCAAACGGCGTAAAATGAATTAATAAAGGCGTAAAGGGAGATACTATAGATAACGAGAGGGCAAAAATATCAGCAGAACATGATTCGGACCGGAAATTACAGAGGCACTCGGAACATTGCAGAAACGTTTGAAAAATCGAAAGGAGAAGCCACTCATGAACAATTGCATTCAAATGGAAAAGCTCTTTGTACAAGCAATTTTGGAGGATACCGAGGAATTGATTGCCGACAGCCCGGCAGTGCTTAGTTTTTCGAAGAAGCATCAGAAACAAATGGACCGGATTCTGAAATCAGCCAGACATTGGTATTGGCCGTTGGTCAGCAGCTCCAAGCGGAGAGCGGTGGTAGCGTTGATTGCTGCAGCGTCGCTTCTGCTGGTCGGATGTACCGCTTATATTAAGCGGAATGAAATTGTCCGCTTTGTGAAGGAGGTGTATGAGAAATACAGTACAGTATCGATTGAAAAGTTAAGTGATGAAGCTCCGCTTGAAGCCATTGCGACTGAATATACACTTACATATTTACCGGATGGTTATGAATTAATAAATAATTACTCAAATTCGGTCAAAGAAAAGAGAATATGGCAGAATAATACTGGTGATAGGATTATTTTTCTTCAAACTATATTTGATAGTTCTTTGTATGTGTTAGATGAGTCGCGTGGCACGTTTGAAGTCTTTTTTATAGGTGAGTATCAAGTATATTCATGGATAAACACGTCTACTGAAAAACATATATGCATATGGACAGATGAGATTTATACTTTTACCTTAGAATTTCCAGTTACACTTTCAAATGAAGAAATAGAAGCTATGATTTTAAGCATAGCGGTTAAATAACATAATAAGCAGTTGTGATAATTTTTGTCACAACTGCTTATTTTAATATAAAAACAACCTATTAATTTATTTAAATATACAAAGTTTATTTTTTTGTCAAAAAAGTGAATACGTTTTTGCGAAAAATGGACCTATATATTATAGAAGGGAAATTATCCCGCAGAAAGGATGAATTTTTTAAATGAAAAGGATGTTTGCCATCGGGCTGATACTGATTGTGCTGCTGGGATTTGCAGCACTGCCGATTTCAGCCAACGAAACAGTCAATAGTTCGGAACCGTTCAATACGCTTCAGTTGGTCGAGCCACTGCTTGATAATGGAGATTATTGTGTTTTGACTTTTGGCATTACCAGTTCTGGTCTTGCTGGCATAGATATTGACTATGTTGGAATTCAAGGCGTTACAACGAAGGTCACTGCAAGGGTATACCTCCAGAAAAAGATGATAGGAATTGTTTGGGCAAGGGTAGCTATCGGAACGACCGATAATGAATGGGTCGCCTCCTCAACCGATTACCGAGGTGATTTCTATTTTTCTCATCAGCTAACATCTACAGGAACCTACCGTGCGGTGATCGAGGTAACAATGTCCGGGACCGGCGGGGAGGATGATGTTATTTTACAGAAGCTTCAAAAAACATATTGATAACCGACTGATCTCCCGTTATTTCGATAATGAGTCTGGAAGGTTATGCCTGTTATAGGTGACCTTCCAGTCTGCGTTTAAAAGAATGTTTTAACTACAAATATAAAATAAACAAATAAATATAAAAGTGGATAAATAAAAATGAAATATACATATCATATTAGAACAGACATTATAAAAGACGAAGAGGGCAAGGAACAGCCGGTGTACGGAATTGAGGTTTGGCTGGAGGAAGCTGTTGTCAGAGCAATACCTGATCTGATGACTGATTTTAACCGAATCAATCATCTGGTAGTGCTTTGCAATAAACTGGAATTATCTCCAATCCATCTATCCGATGTAATTGAAGACGAATTAACGGGATAAACTGATTAATATGGAGGAATAAAAATACTGGAAAGGGATGTATTAGCAAGAAACGTGAGGACTGTACGGAAGCAAATGAAGCTTGCGCAAGCGGAGTTTTCGGCTAAATGCGGAATCAGTTCAAAGCTATTGAATCTGATAGAATGCGCAAAAGCAAATCCCGAACTGGAAACGCTGGGGAAAATTGCTGAGTACACCAACCGTTCGGTATCGCAGCTATTGGATACCGATGATCAATAAAGCGAGCGGTATAACTGGATTCGTACAGTTATACCGCTCGCTGTGTTAAACCGGCTTACCAGCGGTTCAGCGATTGTTTCATCACCGCAATACGGCAAGCACGCTTATAGGCTTCGGTTATGTATTCCTCGATGGGCATTTTATCGTAAATGGCGTTGTCGTAACGGTTTGGCTTGCTTTTTTTGTTCAGCTCAAAGGTCAGAATACCGTTATATCCGCATTGATTCAGCCGTGATACATTGTTTTGCCAATCGGCAATTCCGTCGAAGGGAAGCAGGTGCAGATCATCGATCCATGTAATGCTGCCGTCAAAGTTCCGAATGCCTAAATTGTCATTCAAATGTGTGCAAAGAAGGCGATCGCCGTATATTGCAAGCATATTCTGGCTGTGATTGTAACACATCTCGTGGCCGCTGTCCCAACAAAAACCAATACAGGAATAATCCTTTAAGCCATTCATCAGCGCGGCAAGATACTCCTCACCTTCTGTATTCTCAAGCGCGATTTTAATGCCTAAGCGTTCCGCTTCTTCGGCAACTTTCTTAAAGCTTTCAATACCGGCATCTGTCGGATTGTGGCGGTCAAACCCGATAAAAGCATGGGCAATCATAATGGGAACACCGTTTCGGGCGCAGTCATTCAGGCAGCGTTTCAGCTCCTCAACGGCAATTTGCGCTTTTTCACCGCCCTCCCAAAAGTCTGCCGCCCTGCCAAAGGGCGCATGAACCGATTGGTAGATCATACCGCATTCATCGGCAATCCCTCGCCACTCGGCTATGGCGCAGCCGTCATGCCATTCTGTAAAGAAACCTTCGAAACCGACCTTTTGGAAGAGTCTGATCTGATCTTCGGTTGAAATACCGAAATCACTGTTTGTTCCTAAGCAAAGCTTTGTTTTCCACATATTTATAATTATTCCTCTCTTTATTTTTTATATGTCGGCGCTTACTTCATGCGTCAAAAAACACACAGAAGCTTGGAAAATTTGCTTACTTTGTAAGCATTGAAGCTGAATACAAATCCCAATTGGGGCTTTGCCCCAAACCTCATTTAGGGGACTTTTTTCAAAAAGTCCCCTAAAAACCCTCAAAAACGCTTAAATATTGACTTGTTTCTACGTATTAGATTTTAAAACTTGAATTTGTCTATACGCTGAGCGGCACCTTGTAAGCACTTATTTTATGCGCTTTTATTTGTGCTTTTATTATACTGTACATTCTGTTCGCTGTCAAGAAGAGTGCGGAATTATTGTGTCTTGATCTAAATAGAATAGGCTGATTGTTTGGATGCTTCGAAATACAAATGTGAATTTTTCGTAAAAATATTTTTTTTAGTATTGACATTCTCATATGGGAAAGGTATATTTTTTATAAACCAAGGAAAATATTGAGATACTGCGATTCGGTTATTTGGCAGTCCATGTTGTAAAGAACAGTTATGTTTTATTGTAAGGGGAGGAAAAATGATGTACATTCCTGCTGAAAACAGATATGACAGATTGCAATATCGCCGCTGCGGCAAAAGCGGGATCAAGCTGCCGGCTATTTCACTCGGATTGTGGCACAATTTCGGGGATATTACGCCCTTCGGCGTACAGCAGAGCATTTTGCGGACCGCATTTGACAATGGCATTACGCACTTTGATCTGGCTAATAATTACGGTCCTCCTTATGGAGAAGCGGAGCGCAATTTCGGCATTCATATGGATCGTGACTGGCATACCCACCGCGATGAACTGATCATTTCTACCAAGGCCGGTTATGATATGTGGAAGGGTCCCTATGGCGATCACGGCAGTCGTAAATATCTTATGGCAAGCCTTGATCAAAGCCTGAAACGAATGCATTTGGACTATGTTGACATTTTCTATCACCATAGACCTGATCCAGAAACGCCTATAGAAGAAACTATGCAAGCGCTTCATGACATTGTAAGAAGCGGAAAGGCGCTTTATGTGGGTATTTCCAATTATAATGCTGAGCAGACAGCGGCTGCGATTCAGACGCTCAAGCAAATGGGTACTCATATGCTGATTCATCAACCCAATTATTCTATGTTTAACCGTTCTATTGAACATGGACTGACTGAACTGTTAGCACGGGAAGGCGTGGGCTGTATAGCGTTTGGTCCCTTGGCAGGAGGGAAATTGACCGGGCGTTATTTTAACGGGATTCCGGCGGATTCGAGAGCCGTTCATGACCCCCGCTTCCTGCGCGCATCGGATATCAATGATGATTTACTTTCTTTGACTCAAAAGCTTAACGAAGTGGCGGAGCATCGCGGTCAAACATTGGCACAGATGGCGCTTGCGTGGACATTGCGGGACGGCGCTGTGACCAGCGCGCTGATCGGCGCCAGCAAGCCCGAACAGATTCTGGAAAATACCCAAGCGCTTCAAAACGTAAGATTTACCGAAGCGGAATTGGGTGAAATTGACGCTATTCTTGCCAGACGGTAATAGTATGCGCTTTGGGAATATCGCTGAAATAGGAAAAGAATAATATTTGTTCATGATACGATTTGGTTTAATCCACAAATGTGGGCATTATTATGAAGTCCAAAACAAAGCTGCCGCAAATGGCTATTTGCGGCAGCTTTGTTTTGACGGCTGCTGTTTTGCGCTGATTTTTGGAGCAGAACAGCGTTTATTCAAATACTGTGTAGTTGCTGACCAAAGTTATATCGTCGATGTAAACTTCCTTGTCTGCCATTTCTTCAGAAGCAAGGCAAAAGTAGAAGTAGAAGCCGGTGATAACTGAATCGGACTTCAAGGACTTGCTGCCGGATACCATATACTTTACGGGAATTGCGAACCAACCCTTAAAGCCTTGTACCGATTCACCGTCGCCCCTGCCAAAGCATCCGTCGCTGCCATGGGAAAGCTCCATCCATTCATTAGTGCCGTCCGCCATATAATAGAAGGGGCAGGACGCGTCGTAATCGTCGGTTCTGTAAGGAGCGTTTTCAGCATAGTTGACTATCACTCCCCAGCCAGCCTTTCGAAAATCAATTTTGTTAGTGCCGAGATCCATCCATACGCGAACATATTGATTGTCACCCAACTTTCCGTATTCGGGCAGCGACCATTTGAATTCCGCATTATTGCCGGTATTGGAACTGTTCCACTTGGTGCGAGTGACGGCAAGCCCCTTAGATCCGTTCAGCCCAACACCTTCACACACTTTTACACTGATCTCATCTATTTTTGCGGCGGCAGAGGTATCGTTATCAAAGCCGCTGACAGTGAATTCGGGAATATCGCCCTCAAAATCGAATTTGGTGCCTGACTCAAACGACATGGCGTCCGAAAGATCAGGCGCGGGAATCTGTTCGTGAATATAGGACATATAGGTTTCTATATCGGCTGGATTTTTTTCGTTGAGAACAAATACTCTTCCGCCTATTATTTCATCATTATGATAGATCGCTTCATTGGTAGGGGTAGAGGCCTGACATAGCTTGATGCCGCAGTACTCAATCATGAAGTCATTGATATGGTCGTGACCGTTGACCACTGCTTTAATGTCGCCCCGTTCCAGAAGGGTTGTAAACAGACCGGAGTTGACAGCGGACGCGCAAACATTTTCACGCTTATCTCCGGTGTAGGTCAGTCTGCTGCGGTTTTCCCATGCCGTGTAAGATTCCTGAAGCGGAATGTGGAATGCCATCAGACCGGGAACGAGCTTGCCGTTGTTTTGCGCTTGAAGGCGCATTGAGGTATCGTAGTACCACCTGATCTGATCGGGACGGATGTAATCGTAGTTGCTGCCGGGATTGCCCGGGAAGGTGGTAGCGGTCGGAAAAAGATTCTTCTTTTCCTGCGCGGTGAGATCGGAGCCTGAGTCAAGCGCCCAGACAGCAAAAGCAATCTCATCGCTGGCGGATTGATAGATAGGAAGAACATAGTTGCCGATACCGGAAAGTTCTTTGTCGCCTGCTTTTGATACGCAGTATTCAAAGGCTTCATAAATTTTCTGCTGTTTTTCTTTTGAAACATTATTGCCCTCGGCATCGTGGTTTCCGTAGGTATGCGCCCAAGGGATCTGCTTGCTTTCAATGTAGCTCACCATATCGGTAAGACATTCTTTCAGTACCCGTTCATTGGTGATCTGCCAAGTATTATCACCATCAAAGATCACCAAATCAGGGGCTTCCCGATCTACCAATAGTTGAATATTGCTTTTGGTTTCATTGTCAAGGGTTCTGTTCTGACCGTGAATGTCCGAAAGAACCAAAATTTTGAAGCTTCCGTCTTCGTTGAAGCGCAGGGTGTGCTTACTTTGCAGGGTTTCTTTCAAAGGATCCTCCTTATTGCCTGAAGAGGCAGTCGTAGCAGCAGCCGCATCGGTCGTTCCGGCTGCCTTGGCATCGCTTTTACAGGCGGTCATGCCTGTTAGCATTATAGAAAAGAGAGTAATTCCGATACAAAGTTTCGTGATTTTGCTCATTTTTGAAAAGCTCGCTTTCATTATCATATTCTGTTTTCGCCGTGTGCTCAAGCTATTTTCACAAGCAATCAGCGTTTACACACTGTTTTTTGGTGGATTTAACTTGATTTTTGGTTTTTAATAGTATATACTATTATTATCAGCAAGTCAAGTGCGGTGCTATAGTTGATAATTTTCACACTTTATTTTGGAAAGTGCGCAATAATGAGCATTTTGAGAGGGATAGTGCCTATGTATAAGAATGAGCGAATCACAGAGATCATGGAAATTCTGGAAAGCACCCGATACGCTTCTGTCGAATATCTGGCAGCCAAGCTGCACATCAGCCCCTCCAGCGTTCGTCGGGATTTGTCAACACTGGCAGAGCGCGGGATGGTCATCCGCTCCTATGGCGGAGTAGAGCTTGCTGTTTCCGATCATCTGAATATTCCTTTCGCTATGCGAATGCAGGAATCTGCCGCCGAGAAGAAAAAGATTGCGGTGAAAGCTGCTGAACTGGTAAACGACGGTGATGTGGTATTGATAGACGGTTCTACTTCCGCTATGTATCTGGTGCGCAAGCTTACCGAAAAGAGGGGGCTTACCATTATTACCACCGGTGTGGAGGCGCTTCACTATCTTTCGGCATTTCAGGTGAAAACCATTTCTACAGGCGGGACTCTTAGTCCTGAAAATCGCTCGGTGTTGGTGGGCGATGAAGTTATCCGCGTCCTATCAAATGTTCGCGCCAATTTGGCTTTTTTCTCTTCTCAGGCGCTGGATGCTAACGGAACGCTGTTTGATAACTATCAGGATGAGATCGCCTGTATCAATGAGATGCTTGCCTCCGCTTCCTGCAAGGTATTTCTCTGCGATCGCAAAAAGGTAGGAAAGGTTTCCACTTTTAAGCAGTGTACGCTGGCTGATCTGGATGTAGTGGTCAGTGACAAGCCATTGGATGCTCTGTACGGCGACGCATTTCCGAATGTGCGTTTTTTGTGAATTGCGATAGAACGCGCACATTTGGATAGGACTTAAGACTAATGATGACATAACAGATGAATGCTGCGTGTACCGTTGAAAATATTTCGGATAGAGGTACGCGAACATTTTTTGCGTATGGCAAATCAAATGTTTATCACAATTTACCTAAAATGAACTAAAATAAATATTGTAAGGAAAAAACTATATGAAAAACGATACTCGTTCGGCTTTTTTGCTGATTGATATGGAAAACGGCTTTATCAGCCCTGACTCCGCGCTCTGTATTCGGCAGGCGGCGGCAACCGTTCCCGCCTGCGTAAAGGCAATAGAAATCGCCCGATCTAAAGAGATTCCGATTTTTTTTATCAAACGCCTTTACCGCGGCGATGGAAGCGATGTGGAGCTTACCCGCTATTCTGTATGGCTGAAGGGCGGAAAATGTATGACGCCCGGCTCTGTGGGAGCGGCAGAGCCGGAGGGACTCGCTCCCCGTGCGGGAGATTATGCTATTATTAAGCCCCGGTGGTCCGCTTTTTTTCAGACAGAGCTCGACCTTTTGCTGCGCCGTTTGGACGTGCGTACGGTGATTCTTGCGGGAACTACTACGCCTAACTGTATCCGTACTACCTGCTATGATGCCAATGCGCTGGATTACAATGTGGTAGTGCTGACCGATTGTACTTCCTCACAGACTGAGGAAATTCAGCAGGCAAATTTAGCTGACATGCAGCGTATGGGCGCGTTGCTCATGGACAGTGACGCATTTGCCCGCTACGATCAAACAACAGTTCCGGACCTTGCCAAAGGAATTCGGGAAACGTTGATCGGCAGAGACCATTAGGCTAAGATGAAATCGGCGCTTCGTGTGTAAGGACAGAAACGGTCCCGCACACAAAGCGCCGATTTTTATCAGATCATTTGCTATTTGGCTGCTCCATTTTATTGAAGAAGGATTCATAGAGGAGTTAGTCTCTTACGAATTCAATCCAAAAGGTGGAGCCATAGCCCTCGCGGCTGCGGACACCGTAGGAACCTCCGTGCATGGCTACAATTGATTTCACAATTGACAGCCCTAATCCGGTGCCCACCGCGGAGCGTTTGTGCTCGGCGTCTACCTTATAATAACGCTCCCAAATCATATCCAGCTTTTCGCGTGGAATCCCAGGACCGCTGTCACTTACCTCGATGCGCGCACGGGTAGGAGAAGCAATCTGGTGAACCGCAACCGTATGATCTGCGCCGGTGTAAGTTAGCGCATTGTTGATCAGATTATTGATTGCCCGTACTATCATAGCCGAATCTCCCATTATATAAATATCTCCTTCAGGCGGTTCGGCTGAAAGCGTTAATTCATAGCCTTGGCAGGCAGTAAGGGTACGATAAGTGTCCATGATTGATTGAAGCAAGGCAGTCAAAGAGATACGGGAAAAAGTTGGTGTCAGATTACCGCTCTGAATTTTGGAAATTTCCAGCATATCGTTTACGAGAGAAGTAAGCCGAGAGGTTTCATCAATGATGGTTTGAAGGTTTTCGGGGGTAATCTCACCTGGAATATCCCTCATTACTTCGCTGTAGCCCGAAATCAGCGTCAGCGGAGTGCGCAGATCATGGGAAATATTGGCAATCAATTCTCGACGCAGATTCTCCACCTTGGATAACTCGGCCGTTGTGTAATTCAATGTGGCAGCCAGTTCATTGGCTTCGCGGTATCCGCAATTTTCGCGGAAATGATGGTCATAGTTGCCGGTAGCCAATACTTTGGCACCTTTATTAATCTCAACAATGGGGGTTGCTATCGTGCGAGCCATAAATCCCGCCAACGTCAGCGCTAACAGAATCAGAATGACAGAAACGATCGCCAAGATGTAGAAGAGCGTTTCACGTGCGGCGCTGATGGGGGTAATGACCGAATTAATGAGCAGTGCCATTGTTTGACCATCGCTGTTTTCAAAAAGGACGGTGTAAATGACGCTGTGAATCTGGTCGTTTGGCGTAGATTCAAAGTAAGTTGCTACATAGCCCCGCTGATCGAGCTGAACACTCATAATGGTATTTCCGCCGGCTTCCTTTGCAATTTCCGCCAGCCGACTGTATTCCTGATAAGTCATATCATAGAGATAGCAGCCGGGAAGAGTAGACTGCGTCAGCTTCTGAGTGGTGCCGGTTTCGGTATTAAGCAAAAGAGCACAGAAATCGTAGCGTTCAGCGGCATTGGCGGCGGTTTCAAAAAAGCTGTCGTTGTCGCTCATCCGAATGATTTCATCTGCGCCTTCTTCCAGATGATTTATTTTAATCGCCCGATAGATTTGCTCCAAAAAAACCATTTGGAAAAGCCAAAGCAAGGCAAGCGCCAGTACGGTAATGCCTAAAAAAGCAATAAAAATCTTCTTTTTAACTGAAATTCGCCCCCAAAAGAATTTTTTGGGGGACTTTTTGAGGATTGAATTAGATGGGGGAAGCACTCCTTCAGTTGCCTTCAAAACGATACCCCACCCCTCTCAGTGTAACAATAAACTTGCTGTATGGTCCGAGGGAATGACGGAGCAGCTTGATATGAGTGTCCAGCGTTCGGTCATCTCCGTAAAAATCATATCCCCAGACCTCACAGATCAGCTTTTCACGGGTCAGAGCAATATTTTTGTTTCGGATCATATAAAAGAGCAGCTCATATTCTTTTGGAGAAAGCTCCGCCTCTACGCCGTCTATTGTAACGATCCGGGCGGTAAAGTTGACCTTCAACCCCTCCTTTATAAAAACTTCAGCGTCCTCTGTTGCTTTGGGAACAGAAATCCGCTTCAGAATGGCTTCTACCCGGAGCATTAGTTCTTTAGGAGAAAAGGGTTTGACCACATAATCGTCTACCCCTAACTGAAATCCACTGATCCGGTCATATTCCTCCCCTCGGGCGGACAACATAATAATAGGGGTAGTCAACGTTTTTCGGATTTCTCTACATGCGGACAGTCCGTCGAGTACCGGTATCATAATGTCCATAATGATCAAATCGAAGGATTGCTTTCTGCAAAGCTCTAATGCATCCATTCCGTTTGCCGCTTCTGTTACCGAATGCCCTTCAAATTCGGCATACTTTCGGATAAGTGTTCGGATCTTTTCTTCATCGTCTACGACAAGCAAGTGTGCCATATGAAAAACCCAATATAACAGGGAGTAAAGTCATTTTTCTCCCTGTTATGTCTTTTCCTTTCAATTAATTGCTGCCCAGCTGTCCAAGAATCAGGTTAATAATGATGGTTTGAGTCTGTCCGCGCAATACAGTCAGCTGGATCGTATCGCCGGCACTGTAGCCTGAAAGTGCCGATTTGACATCGGTGATGGTTTCTATTTCGTTGTTGCCGACATAAAGAATCAGATCTCCAAACTTTAGACTGTCGCTGCCGTTAGCATAGCCTGCTACCGCTGTGGCATCATAAATATAGGCGCCGGGTACGATCTGAGTATGATCTTTGCCCCAAACATCCTTGTAGGTTCTGGTAGCATATTCTTCCAGCGTAGGATAATAATCTGAACCAAAAATATAGCTTGCATTCGACTGAGTAACGGTTACTACCGTAATCCCTAACTGCGGACGTCCGTTTACAAAGCCCTGTTCGATCAGCTGCGTACAAACCTCCATGACTGTTTCGATGGGAATAGCAAAGCCTAATCCTTCCACTGAGGTGCCGGTTGATTTCGCATTGACAATGCCGATCAATGACCCGTTAATATCGAACAGACCGCCGCCCGAGTTTCCGGAGTTCACTGCCGCGGTGGTTTGAAGCAGCGTCATGGTTTGTCCTTCGACTGTAATATCCCGAGCAAGTGCTGAGAGAATTCCTTCTGAAGCGGTGTTAGCCAGTACGCCCAGCGGATTTCCGATGGCAATGGCGGTTTCACCAAGAATCAGCGATGAGCCTCTTGCAACAACGGCCTTTAGTCCTGTAGCCTGAATCTTCAGAACGGCAAGGTCGGTTTGGGCATCGGTGCCTACTACATCCGCATAATAGCTGGTGCCGTCGGTGAAAATAACGCGGATGACATTAGCGCCGTCTATTACATGATTGCAGGTGACAATATAGCCGTCCTCTGTCCAGATCACACCGCTGCCTGCCCCGCTGGCTTCGCCCGCTTCCGCGTAGCTTTGGCTCAGGTAAGTTTCAATGACAACAACAGAGTCATATGATTTGGCAATAGCATCGGCAATTCCGCTGTAATTCACTTCTGCTTCATTTATCTGTACCACCGTGGAGGTCTGAACAGACTGGTGAAGGTTGCTTTGATTTTTTTCGGAATTGCTTATCAGCTTAGCAGCAACTAAAGCGCCTCCCCCGGCACCCAGCAGCGCACTGAGCAAAATCGTGGCACACAGTCCAAGCGCCAATAATCCACGCTTTTTCTTTGAGGAGCGGGGAGGTTCGGAGGAAGCACGACCTGCGGTGTGATCGGTATAGGTATATTTACCGCTGGCACTGTCGAAAGATACCTCATATTCTCCGTTGTTTCTGCCGGACGTACCCGTAAAATTTGCGGCTCCGGCAAAGCTGGTTGTTTCGTTGGCGCCGGACGTACCGGTTTGTCCTATACGGGTAGTAGCGTCAGAAAGCTGGTTACCTCTATAAGAATAGCTGCCTGACGTGGACTCGCCGCTGCCGGGAACGGCAGTATTATCAGGGGATTGAGCAGTTTCGGAAGCGCTTTGAAAAGTGGATTGATCCGAAGCTGCGTCACTTCCGGATGTTTCTGCATTTGAAGAAGATTTTATGCTGTTTTCGTTTCTGCTCTGTTGGTTGTTTTCCTCGGAGAGAGGAGATTTATTAAAATCAAATTCGTTCATAACGAAACCGTCCTTTCTTGACCTGTGCGCTTGTTTGTCTGATATTTCAGACTATTTTTATTGGACTGGTTCAATTATACGCAGCTAATGTGACGGTTATATGAAGAACTTGAAAAATAAGGCTGAAATTATGCAGACAGCAGATGAATGTTTAAAGGAGGGGCTTTTTAAAGACCCCTCCTTTAACATTTTTTCAGAAAAAATATAAGCGGTGTTATATGTTATATATTGTGTATTTGTTTTTCGGCATTTTCAGGAAGCTTTGTTATTCTATTCCAAAGGACGCTGCCTGTAATTCTATCTGCCTAATAAAGATTTCAAAATAAGCCGATCATTCCTCTTTTACGCGGAAAGAATAGACCGTGGTTTGTGTATATTCCTCACCTGCTTTCAGCAGAGGAGAAGGAAAGGCTTTTTGATTGGGCGAATCGGGGATGCGGTTGCATTCCATAGCAGCTGCGGTGTTTTGGGTTTGCGGATATTTTCCAAAGAAGGGATTGTTTGCTGTCATGTAGTTGGCAGTGTAAATCTGAATGCCGCCTTCAGTGGTATGAATCTGCATTTCAATATGGCTGGCGGGGGAATAGAGGGTAGCCATCCATTCAGGAGAGTTCCTTTCGATGCCGTTATCACGAACAAAGCAATGATCATATCCGCCTGCAATATGCAGTTGAGTATTATCGGCGGCAATGTCCTGACCGATGGTTTTAGGTGTGCGGAAATCAAAAGGTGTATCTTCTACACTGGAAAGCGTGCCATAGGGAATCAGAGTTTCATTTACCGGAACATATTTATCACAGGCAAGCTGCAGTGTCTGATCCAGCACGGTAGAGCCCACGCCTCCGAGAGAAAAATAGGCGTGATTGGTCAGATTAATAATGGTGTCAGCATCACTGACCGCGCTGTACGAAATGGAGAGAGAAGCGTCCTTCAGCATATAAGTTATTAAGAGCCGCAGCGTACCGGGATAGCCTTCTTCTCCGTCAGGTGAACGCAGCTTTAAGGTCAATAGATCAGCACCGTCCTCTTCTCTGGCGGAAACAGTTTCCCACAGTCGGTTCGAATAGCCGATATTGCCTCCGTGCAGATGGGTAATCCCCTTTTCGTTTAATGCCAGCGAATATTCTTTTCCGTGAAGAGAAAATTTTCCATTTGCGATACGGTTAGCGTACCGACCTACGATCGAACCGTGATAATCGTTATCCGCCAGATAACCTTCCATATTGTCAAAGCCGCAGACAACACTGGTGTTATTAAACAGGAGCTTGGTAATCCGGGCACCGTATTCTGTAACACAGACGGTCATATTGTCCTGTGCCAGTGTGTAAAGGCAGACTTCACTGCCATCGGGCATATTGCCGAACAGGGTTTTGGTAATACTCATAAATTTGTCCATTCCTTTCATTTCAGGGGACCGGCACGCAGTGCTTGGTGGAATATGGTCTGCTGCCGAGTAAAGATGCTTCTATTATAAACGATTTGGCAGTTTCTGTCAATCGTTCTGTCTGAAAAATTTCCGCATATACTGAAAACGTAACATTATGATGTAGGAGGAATGATATATGCGCCGTATCCGTCCGGAGTGGCTGATGCTGCTTTTTTGTTTGTTGTTGGCGACGGCAATGCCGGCGATAGCGGCCCTTAGCTTTGGGCGTTATCCGATGGGGACGGAAACGCTCAGCGATGACAGCAGATTGACCTTTTACCGTCATGAAGGAGAGGATTGTGTACTGACTTTGCGGGAACTGCTGACAGGAACAATCGCCGCTTATAACAGTTCGGATCAGCCTGCCGAAAGTCTGAAAGCACAGGCAGTGGCGCTGCGAAGCAGAGCCTGCTGCCTGATGGGATATTGCCGAGGAACAAATACTCGCAGTCTATGTGATTCGCCGTCTCATGGGCTTATGTATGCGACCGTCGGAGAACTGGCATCGATATGGGGCAGTGCCGAAGCATCCGCGAGATTGGCGGCGGCGGAGGAAGCGGTAAATGCAACTGCCGATCAGGTGTTGTACTGGGAAGGCGACTATATATTGGCATTAACGCACACCTCATCTCCCGGTCAGACCAAGGGAATGGAGGGGTATCCTTATCTTACGTCAGTGACTACGCCCGAATCAGGAATAGTCAGCCGGGTAACTATGAAAAAAAGCGAATTTGCGGAAATTGCCGCAGCTTCTTTTGGAATTGCTTGTCCGGAGGGGGAAGACTGGCAGATCTATCTGACCTGTACTGAGGCGGGAAGAGTAGAGCAGGTGAAGATTGGGGATCGGGAAGCGAAAGGCGTCGCATTCGCGGCAGCAATGGGACTGCCCTCTGACGCTTTTACTATAACGGTAGACGATACAGCTGTTTATTTTGATTGTAAGGGCGCGGGAAGCGGATACGGGCTTTCCAGAGAGGGTGCTGCTCTTTACAGTTCTCAGGGGCTGGGCTATCGTGAAATTCTTCTGCACTATTTTCCCGATACGACGCTTGGCGTGCTGTCATAGTCATTTGGTATGGAACTGCTTTGGTGCGGTGTAGGGAGCTTACAGATTTGCGGGTCATTCCATCGGATTGTCAGAAATTTCTTCGCTGCCTTCCGTTTCGGGCAGCCACGCTTTACTGAATTTTGTTTCTCTGAAAAGGGCGGCAAGACCGGTAATCTGTTTCAGCCGGAGAATCTCATCCCGATCCATGCCCAAATGCTTGGAGATCCATGCGTCTGAACGGTCCAGATCGTGCAGCTCTTTTACGATATTGCTCATCAAATCCACGTCGTGAGAACCGCGGGCGCGGTTGTGCCGGATGGTACTGGCCATTCGCTGATCCAGCGGTTTGTCAATAACAGAAACAGGAATCATTCCGTTTTCTCGTTCATAGATATCCTTATGTTCCAGCATTACCCGATATCGGTGGAAACCGTCCACAATGACGTACAAATCTTGCTTTTTGGAGTAATAGCAGACGATTGGCATGGTATACCCATCCTGTTTGATGCTGTCGTAAAGCAGCGCCAGCTCCGGAGGCGCCACTGAGTTGGGATTATAGCTGTTAGGTACAACTTTTTCAATAGGAACCGCGATAATATGATAGGCGGGGCTTTGAAAACTCATTTGAAATCCTCCAGACCCTTGTATTTTTTACGGATTATGTCCACCCGACGCTGCTGCTCTCTGGTAATTCCAAAGCCCATGGAACGGCAGATGTGATCGTTTTTCAGAATACAGCAGCACATGCGCTTCCAACTGGGAATGTCCTTTGTGCTTTCAATGTTATCGGTATGGTCTGGAATTTTTCCCACAAAAATTACCCGCGTTTTTTTGTCTTTAGTGTAATTGGAAACGCCGTTTCGTTTGATGGCATAGCCCTTTTGAGTCAGTTCATTAATGGCTTCTTCCGAAAGACCTCCGCCTGTTTCATGCCAAAATCGAATGGAGGTCCTGAATTTCTCAATATAATTATTCCGGAGTCTGGCGGGAAGTGTGTCCAGCAGAAAACGGGTATAGCTTTCCCATGTGTGCCCTTCCGGCAGGGTAAGGATTCTATTATAACCCATTGCCTTGGTTTTTCCGTAAATAGCGGCAAAATTCACGCCGTTTACTCGTCCAAGCAGCTTTACCCATGTTTCAGGCTCTAAAATACGGTAGAGATTCAAGCTATCCTTCGCATAGTCGTTAAACGGAGAGGCAACCCTCATTTGATCCGGTTTCAATCCCGCTTTATAATATAGATCGTAGAGATGGTTATAGTCATATTGGAATTTATAGTTGGCGGTCCAGATATCACTGCTGGTCCAGTCATAGAGTGGGGAAGCGCACCAAACGTCCTTAAACTGGCGGGTAATCCAGCAGGTGCCGTTATAACCGTATTTTTTATTCAGAAAACCGCTGTAGCGTTGAAATGATTCAACGGCGCGTATTCCCAGCAGGCATACGGTTTTACCGCCGCCGTGACTATCCTTATACCATCTTCCGAACTGCTTTGCAAGATCCTCCTGATGCATTTTATATTTGTAATAGGTAAAGGGATTGTGATCCAGCGAGAGCACGTAGGGGACCTTAGGCATAGGGCGTATCCATAACTCCTCTTTCTGATCGTCCCACGGATACCAATACATTTGATAGCTGCTGAGGGCCGTTCGGGTTGCCATGGGCAGGCATACCCAGTAAGGCTCAACTCTGTCTATATTTTTTTCGAAGGTTTCGGTAACATAACGGGTGGTATAGGAATATTGAGCTTCGAAATCCTGATGAAATAAGCCTATTTTTTGACGTATGCCTTTTCTTTTCATGTAATCGAGAACCAAGTTCAGCAATAATCCGCTGTCTTTTCCGCCGCTGAAGGAAACAAAGATGTTTTCGAATTCCTGAAAGATATAATCCAGACGGTTTTGCAGTGCTTCGTATACGTCAATATCGAGAAAATGTTTGTACAAGTGGAATTGTCTCCTTTTAATGGAATCAAGTTTATTGCGGAATTTTATGAAGATATCTTCATTATAATACAAAATAAAAAATATTTCAAGATAAATTTAATGAAAATGACAAATTATGGGGGCATGCGGCTTTCGAAAAAACGAAAGAAACTGAAATAAAATGCGTGGACAGGAAAAAGTAATTGAATTATAATCAGATAAATATATTTTTCATTTCAGAAGGAGCACAATCATGAATCGATCAGGTTTACTGAAGCAGGCTTGTACGGAGGTTTTATCAGAACGGCTGACGACGCTGAGAGGAGAACGGTCACAGGCTGTTATGGCTGAAAAGTGTGCCATGAGTCAGAGGCATTACAGTGATTTAGAGCGGCGTATCGCCTGCGGTTCGGCAGTTACTATGCTGCGTCTTTATTCAGCAGGGATGGATCTTAACCGATGGGCGGAAGATACACTGAAGCTGTACGGCAATTTATGCATAGAAGAAAATACTGAAAAATATAAAACAAATTAAAAAACAGCGCTTTTAAGCGCTGTGCAGGCTGTCGAAAAACTATAATTGTTTGGCAATTTATAAGAAGTTTTGATCGACCTTTTCTCAAAAGGTCGTGGGTTCTTAGGGCGAAGCCCTAAGTCGCCCTCCGTACCTTTCTCTTTTTGTGAGCTTTTTTAGGCAAGAGAAAAAGCGGACAAACGAATTTGGGCTTTTTTGAATAGCGCAGTTTATTCTGGACTTTTTCGACAAACTAAACAGCGCTTTTAAGCGCTGTGCGTCTTGTCCATATTGTCGAAGAAAAAGATGTAACTATAACGCCCTAAGTGGCTCTATAATCTGCTTTGCAAAAAGCCCCGAACATCGCTTAAGATGTTCGGGGCTTTTGTTTGGTTGGTGACCCGTACGGGAATCGAACCCATGTTACAGCCGTGAAAGGGCCGTGTCTTAACCGCTTGACCAACGGGCCATATGGTACCGGAAGTTGGACTTGAACCCACGACCTATCGGGTATGAACCGATTGCTCTAGCCA
>CAZMTU010000043.1:0-17600 GCA_964569225.1 uncultured Lachnospiraceae bacterium
GACACAATCTATCTCGATTTCATTCAACGAGCGCCATTGCTCCAATCTTCTTTGAAATAATCAAGCGTTCGGATCCGGCAAATGCCGGATCCGAACGCTGACGAAAGAGCGATCCGGTCAAGTTTTTTCCGCACCCGTTTGTTTCTTCCTGCGGCTGTATTTGCAATAACTGATACCGCCGCCAACAGCGCCTGCCACCGCCAACACGGTCAGACTGCCCACAATGCCGGAAAAAGAAGTTCCGTTCCCCTCTCCCGACGCAAAATCATAGTCGGGCAGCAATGCGGTAGCCTCCTGCGCCTCGGCTGCCGCTTCATGAAATCCTCCTTCATATTCCAGTTCAGTGGAACCGGTGACTTTCTCAATAGACCATTCCAGCCCATCCGGAAAAGCGGAAGCAAACAAGGAGAGCACACCGCCGGTGACAAGCGCCAGTGCCAGAAGAGCGCCCACCACGATTTTACCTCTCTTGCGCCCGTCAACCGCTTCCGATAGAGATCGGGTTCCTGCTGCCACCAGTTCAGGCCGCATTTTCCATACAAAAATAACCACCGCCGCGGTTACAGCGCCCTCCACCGCGCCGATAGCAAGATGAATAGGCTGCATCAGCAGCACAAACGTGCCGAAAGGAAGCGCGGTAATCCCCGAAAGCTGTGTTTCCAGCACCACTCCGAAGGCGCCAAGCTGAAGTCCGGCTATACAGCCTATTACCGACGCAAACCCTAACCGAAGCGCGGCAGTCTTTTTGCTCAGCAGACATTTACAGAGCAGCGGCCAAACGATCAGACAGGGAATCACACCCATGTTGAAAATGTTGCAGCCAAGCGCCAGCAGTCCGCCGTCGGCAAAGAGCAGACACTGGATCAGCAGCACCACCGCCATGGTAATCAGCGCCGGCGCGGGACCCAGCAAAGCGGAAAGCAGCATGCCGCCGCCAATATGACCGCTGGAACCGGTCCCCGGTATCGTAAAGTTGATCATTTGGGCGGCAAAGACAAAAGCGCCCGAAACCGCCATCAGCGGAATTTTGGAAAGGGGCATTTCTTCTCTTTTCAGCTTAACGGTCGAAAAGACCAGCGCCCCCGCGCTGACCGCGCACATAGCTGTTCCCACCGCAGGGGAAAGCAGCGCGTCTGCCATATGCATACTCATTCACCTCTGAATCATAAGCGCTGAACCATTCAAGATTCTTTCAGGATAGTTATAACATATTTGATTGGATTTGTCAATAGTTTGTCAAAAAAATGTCAAAAATACATGGACAGGATAATTTGCTTTTCTGTTTTTCGATTTTCTTAGGACGTGCCTATCGGGGCGCCGCATGTATAATGCGGCGCCCCGATATACGGTTGGGAGCTTAGTTCAGCTTTTCCATCAACGCAAGCAGTTCATCAGCGGTAACGGGATAAGCGCTGTCTGTCCCGGCGCAAAGCGCTTGCAGTAGGGGAAGCGCCGGCGTATCGGCGGAGAAGCTATCCAATCGGACATACTGATCGGAAAGGATCCAACAGCCTTCGTCCGTTTGGCTGAGGACAAATACCAGCCATAGCTGCCCGCTGTCCATCATAGGCGAAGCCGCTTCTTCCGCCCACTGCAAATGCACCTGTCCGCCCGCTGCCTGCTTCAAAGCGCCGCTGCCGTAGCCCGTTACCGCTTCCGTTTCAAATCCGCCGTCGGCAGTTTGCCCGCCAATCTGTATCAGCAAAGCGCCTTGCACATCTTCCCACCCGCAGCCAAGCTCATCGGAAGGCTTTATAGGCAGATCAGGCTCGCCATTCTCATCCCAGTGAGCCTCGTCATTGACATCCTGCGCGAAATGGTCATTCCGCTCTATGCTGTCCGACTCACTTGCGGGCAATCCAACATAGACAAAGGTCAGCAGTACAGGAAAACAAATCAAAGCCGCAGCCACAGCGACCGCCAGCCGCCAAGGCCTTCTCCGCTGCTTTTGCCGCTCTGTTTTGCCCAAGGCATTAAAATCATTCCTGACATACGCCTTTAAAGCGTTCGCGGTTCCCGCCTGTAATGCACCTATTTTCGGATTTTGAGCCTGCATATCAATCCTTCGTGTCACCCGATCAAGCAGCGCCCGCGCTTCCTCCTCATTTAAGGGCTGGGCATACTCATTTTTCAGCCAGCAATCCATTTCTTGAAGCGTCTGTTCCAGTTCGGAGGATTCGAAAAAGTCGGCAGAGGACATTTTCCCGTTCCCTTGATCTGCTATATAGCGCTTTTGGCGTTCAATAGAGCGGCTGTCTTTCGTTCGCTTCATTTTTTCACCCCTCCTTTTCTACAATCGATTTCCATTGATTCGATCAATCGGATGCTTCGGTCATTGAAAATCTGATGGCGCCCATAATGCGGCTTACTCTTTGGATCAAAATCGTTTCTCACTGATCATCCTCCAGCCAATTCCTCAGCTTTTTCAGCGCCCGCATAATACGAAGCTGCATAGCATTTTCGCTCATATTAAATCGCTTCGCCAGTGCGTTGACCCGCTCGCCTAAAAAATATCGCCGCCAGATAATTTCCCGGTCAGGCTCTGGCAGCCGATCGACCGAGGCAATCAGATCCATTCTGCGCTCCCGCTCCGAAGCGAACAAATCGGTTCTGCTGTCCGTCCAATCCTCCGGAAGCGGTTCACTCTTGGTTCTCGACAGTCTGCGCAGACAGGAAACCGACTCGTTTCTCGCGATTGCCGCCAGATAGGCCTTCACGCTGCCCTTGGAAAGGTCTACCTTATTAAAATTCTGATAAAAATGAAGAATCACATCGCTCATGCACTCTTCAATGTCTTCGGCGCTGCCGCTCCCCTGCAGCTTAGCCGCTACAATTGTTCTGATCAGCCCGCTGTAGCGCCGAATCAGACAGGTGATCGCCTGTTCCGCGTCCTGTTCAAACAGGCGCAGCAGTTCTATATCCTCATCCATAATTGTCCCGCCGCGATGACGCGATGCTCCTTTCCGCCTTATTATACTATACGCTGCATAGCAGCAAAATCTTTCATTCGTTCATAAAAGCGCTTATACTTGGGCACTCCCGATTCCCGACTGTAAGCCAAACGGGCTGCCGCATATTTCGCGACAACCCGCCGTTTTTCATGTTCTAAGCAAAACCCGCCGATATCGGAAATAATCCGCTTGACGAAGCATGCTTTCTCGCTTACCGGAGATAGCGTTCTCTGGTGTGCAGCAGATTAGCCACAAACTCATCCTGTGAGTAATCATTCAAGAAGGTCGGCGCCTGCCAAACCACCTCCTTCCCTTTTTTCAGCTTCAGCAGACTGGCTTTTTCACCCGCGGTCACAGGCTCTATCACAGCGCTGTCAAAATCCTCAAAAGTGAATTCACAGTTTTTATCGACCGTCTTTTCCTCCACCAGCGATTGAATACGGCTGAAAGTATATACGCCGTTTTTACGGATATATAGGAAGGAATACGCCACCTCAGGTGTAAGAATCGACCCGCTTTTCAATTTTTTGCCGGGAAACGCGCCCGCCGGCAATTGATCGGCAGTCACCGCGCCTGTTAAAAACAGCGATCCGGAAGCAAGATCGGAGGGATACCCCAGCGCGTCGCCGCACAGCGTCGACACCTCTTTCTTCCCCTGCTCCACATACGCGGTCACTTCGCCTTCCTTGACCCTTTTACCGAACGCAATAGCCAGCAGCGCAATGCCGCCAACCGCCAGCACATAACCCAGTATCCGCAGGATCAGCAGCCCAAATCCCCAATACCAAAGCAGAACGGCAGCAATTACAAAAAGCGGAATACTGAAGATCACCAGCCTTTTGATCATACGCGCGTTATCGGGATTAAAAAATCTTTGATTGGTTGAATAGTCCATGAATTACATCCCCTTTCGTGTTATTTTATTATACAGGAATATAACACAAAATGCAAGTCTTTTTTTGACTATTCAATCTAAAATAGAAATAAATTATAATATTATTCTGTAATTTTATGTCAAAAATAAGTATTTATTTGGATTTTTATAAGCATTTTATTGATTTTTCAATTTACCGTTATCCGAAAACGGATATACAGAGCTTACTTAGGCTCATGCAAATGTGAACAAAACCGTTCCGTTTCACAGAATCCATAGACGCTCCTCGCGGAGGAATTGCCTCGCGGTACAAACGCTTTTAAGAAATGAGCTTAATATCCTATTGGAAATCCGTTTGAAAGAAAGGGCTCTAACGCTCAAAACTCTAAAAAAGCATGCTGTTTGGCAGGTCAAAGCATAAACCTATTTTTAGTAAAAAGACTTTTCCGGTCCGCGCTCTGCGCAAACCGGAAAAGCCTTCTCCAATATAAATTTCAATAATACCGTTCAGATCACTTTATCCAGCCGGGATTGCCCAGCGAAACATTGTCGCAGGTAGCGCCGTCCCCCGCGTCGTCAAAGCGAATCTCAATCACCGCCGCGCCGGCGGGCACTTCAATGTCGATCAAAGTATAACCGCCCATCCGCAGCACCTCTGAAGTGTAGACTACTGCCCCGTCAAAGGAGATCACGCAGCGGGCAGACGCCTTGCTTCGATCAGTCTGGTTGTTGTATACACAGTCGTCGATGCCTGCCACACCCACGAAACGGCTGATCCCTTCCGGTACATTCCACCGATAAACCGAAGTCGAATTGGAGGAAATCCCTCTCTCAAAAACGGTGCCGTCCTCTAAATTTGTGCCTCCCAGCATAATGGGACGTTCGGCCATCTCATTATCTGTAGCCATAGAGGTGTCATAGTGTACATTTCCCCAACTGGCAGAGGCGGAAATCGGCTTTTCATCGGTCAGCGGCAGGTCAGGCGTAATCGATACAATATCGCTCCGCACATTTACAGTCAATCTGCCGGCAAAGTCCGTCCCATCCGCGGAAACTACCAAATAGTTCAGCTCAGCGCTTTCGGTCAGAGTCAGAGATGCCCCCGCCTCCGGCGACGCCTCGGTAGGTACGCTGCCGTCCAGCGTGTAATAAATCTTGGCGTCCGCGCCCTGCAGATCCAAAATCACCTCTGTACTGCCATTGCCGTAAATTACTTCGGGTGAGAAGGTGTAGGCAAGCCCGATTTGATTGAATTGATAGGACAGCAGCGTGTCTTTGCCGTCCCCCTCGGTAACAGCGACCTTCAGACGGCAGGAACCGGTGAGGATAATGCTGCCGTCACAGACTGCGGCAGTGGAAGAGGTGCGGGGATCGCTGCCGTCCACCGTGTACTTCACCACGGCGCCGGCAGGCGCGCTCACAGCGATCGGTCCGCTGATCTCCCCGCCGTACTGACTCAGCGTCAGCTTGGAAAGCCGCAGGACAAATCCCTGTCCCGCATTCAGATTGCCGATCTCGACGGTACCGTCTTTGGTCACCGTTTGGGTTTCACAGATCATTTCACCGTTCTTTTCGGTCCAGATTTCGGCATAATAATCGCCTTCGCCGTCCAAAAATTCGGACAGTTCGACCTTGGCGCTCCGCTGGACGGATGAAGCGATTCCGCCTACAAACCATACCCCCTCCTTTTCCTTGGCGTAAACTGAGTAGCTGCCGAGCTTGCTGTCAGACAGCACTACCGTGCGGTCCCAGACAGTGGGAATCGACTTCACAAATTCAACTGCCGGACAGTCCAGCAGATCGGCAGGATCAGATGCCACTACCATCAGCGGCGAGTCGATACAAATAATCGACGCGATCTCCATCACCGTATAGGTAGCGGGCGTCCAATCGGCGTGTCCGCAGAGGAAACGAGTATAAAGCTGCGCGTTCAGCCACTCGGCATAGGTCTGGTAATTGGTAGTGTTGGAGGAACCGATGTTTTCCAGTCCCCGCACTCCCTCGCGGGAAAGTTCATTGGGATAGGTCACGTTGAATCCGCTGTTCTTATTGCAGCCATGAAAATCAATGACAAACTGCCGCTTAGCGGCTTCCTCCAGAATATACTTTTGCAGCGCTGTGGTCTGCACATTGGCTTCACTCCACCAGAAATCTACCTTTGCGCCGTACATATGAGTTTCTTCCAACAGCTTCATATATCGGTCTACCGACGCTTCGTCAGGCGTTTTATTGTAGCCGGAGGTACCGGCGGTAATGGCGCCCCAAAGAAGCTGCTTAACATTCAGCGCCTCTCCCATCTCGCCCAGAGCAGTAAGAGCGGTCTTGTAATTCCCCCACGAAGGCCAGCCATCATCAATAATGTTATATTCATAGCCCAGTTTGGCGGCGGCAAGAATATATTCCCTCATCTGTTCGGGGGTAGGCGCGCCGTGGGACACACACCATGACCATGTGCTCCGCCCCGGCTCGATCCATCCGATATCGGCAAAGAGCGCTTCATCAGGCGCTTCATTGACACAGTAAACATTATAGTTATTCACCAAATCATTTAAGCTGTCCGCGATATTGATCAGCCGCCAGCCGGATACCATATCTCCCTTAACCGAAGAAGGATTTGTGTAAAAGGCGGTCCCATAAGCGCACTTGCCCAGCGCTTTCAGATTTACGCCGCTGTAGGAATCGGTCAGCGCCCCCTCCATGATGGCAATATAACCGCCGTCATTCTTTACAACCGCAGTAAGCGGAGCCGTAATAAGATCGTCAGACGCACGGGTGGGCGAATAAGACGAAATAACCGACTCATAATCCTGATTGTTGACGCCGTACCATGCCTTAGACAGATCGGTCCGAAGCTGGTAGGTAGTCAGCTCTTCCGAAAGGGTACGGGAAGAGGAATCCTCACCCGGAAGCCGATATCGGAAGGCGACTCCGTTATTATAAGCACGCGCATCCAGATAGTAGGTATAATCGCCCTGCCGCAAGGTAAACACCGCTTCAAAGCAATGATCATCCACCGAGCTTTGATTGCCCATAAGCGCAAAGCTCCGGTTAATCTCCGAAAGCTGCACATCGGTTACCTCGGCGTTCTGATAATAGACAGTACGTCCGATCTTCACCCCAAGCTTAGAGGGCCGCACCCAATCCACCGCTTCCCCATCGGCGTCAGAGGTCAAACGGCTGACGCTGTACCCCATTTCCTCGCCGACCGTGACTGTCAACCACAGATTTCCATCGGGACTGATCAGGCGGTAGCTGCCATCCTCCCCTGCCGTAAGGTGTTCGCCCGGCACAGCAGACGGTCCGGCGGGAGCCTGACCGGTCAGGCCGGCAGTAGTCTCCGGTGAATCGGACGCGGTATTCCGGCAGCCTGTCAGCAGTCCGGCAGAAGCCGTACAGGCAGCAAGCAGACTGACGGCAAGCAATCTGCCGGTCCGCTTAAAAAGCTCCGGTTGAATGATTGATTTACGGTTCATAAAAATACCTCCTTAAAATCGAGTATTTTGATTACAATAAAATCAGCTTTTGCTGTTAGAATTTTGAAAATCGCCGTTTAAATCGGGATTTGTCGGCAAAACTGCCCTGCGTTCGCCGGTTTCTTACACGTCTTTCGCCTTTTTACCGGCATCTCCCCTCTCCTTGGGCGGGATTTTCAGGAAAACGCTCGCCGTGTTTGCCGGTTTCTTACACGTCTTTTGCCTTTTTGCCGGCATCGCCCCTCTCCTTGGGCGGGATTTTCGGGAAAACGCTCGCCGTGTCCGCCGGTTCCTTACACATTTTTCACCTTTTTGCCGGCATCGCCCCTCTCCTTGGGCGGGATTTTCAGGAAAACGCTCGCAGTGTCCGCCGGTTTCTTACACATTTTTCGCCTTTTTGCCGGCATCTCCCCTCTCCTTGGGCGGGATTTTTAGGAAAACGCTCGCCGTGTCCGCCGGTTCCTTACACATTTTTCACCTTTTTGCCGGCATCGCCCCTCTCCTTGGGCGGGATTTTCAGGAAAACGCTCGCAGTGTCCGCCGGTTTCTTACACGTCTTTCGCCTTTTTGCCGGCATCGCCCCTCTCCTTGGGCGGGATTTTCAGGAAAACTGCCCTGCGTTCGCCGGTTCTTTACACGTCTTCTCTTTTAAATTATCTTAACATTAAATGCTCGATTTGTCAACTTATGTCCATAATTTTTCGATTTAAATCTTGAAAAGTTACTTTTCAGTTTCAAATCAATCATATTTAGTAAAAATAAACATTTTTGAGCCATTTTCTTTCTACCTTAGTTCGCCAGCAAATTCTTTACAACCGCCTAAAAAAATGCTATACTAAGCAAAACAAGGATAAAAAGGAGTTGCTTCTATGAAAAAAACTATTGCGCTGATCAGCGCTCTGCTGCTTCTGCTAACCTCATTTGCCGGCTGCGGATCGAACGATCCCGCAGGTACTGAGTCAGGCAGCCGCACCGACGCGGCCGCAGCTTCGACCACCGCCAATTCACCTGCTCAAAGCACAGCGCCCGCCACTGACAATAACACGCCAAATCCCCCTGATGAGCCGACCGTTACCGAAGTAAAGGTCAGCAGCGCGGAAGAGTTAGCCAATGTAATCAAACAAATCAATGAACTGGACCTGCCAGAGTCTGTCGATATTACGCTGACAGCCGACATTGACCTAACCGGATATACCGATACCCTTCAATGGGAACCGATCTACCGTTACTGCGGTACTTTTGACGGCGCCGGTTACACCATCAAAAATCTGAACTGGACCTTTATTATGGCAAACGACGGCACGACCGATATGCCTACCGCGGAAAACGACTATTCCTACGTGCTGGAAAATATCGGAGGTGCCTTAGGCGGCAACTGTTTTGCCAAAGCTGCCACCTGTCTGCTCATTCTTGAACTGGACGGCGGAACGGTAAAGGATCTCACTCTTGCGGACAGCACATTGACCATTAACTGTTCCTATAACAAAAACTATCAAATGTTTGTGGCTGGTCTGATCGGTTATGTGAACAGCGGTACGGTCAGTGGCTGCGCAATCAAAAATGTTACGCTCACCGTCCCCGATAATGTCAATTATAATCAGGCATTCCTCGGCTATGCAGCCCCGCTGATCGGATGGGCCTCCGGTAACGTAACACTTACCAATTGCTCCAGCGACAGCGACTGCAAAGTGGATACCTCCGCTAATGTAAAATTCAATGCCGCCACCTTAGTAGGAATCTTTGACAGCGTTGACGGCACGCTGACGGTCACTAACTGCACCGGAGAAGCTCAGCTTTCCGTTCATCCCGCGCCTTCGCTGGACGGTCTGCCTTACGCGGAAGCAGACGCTGAGCTGGGCGGCACAGCCGGCGGTCTGATTGCCCAAAATGTACTCGACGAATAAAACCGATACCGCCATCAAAGCCTTCTGTTGATATACATGCAAAAAACAGGCTGTCAAAAAACCATAATTGTTTGGCAGCTTGTGTAAAAGTTTTGATCGACCTTTTCTCAAAAGATCGTGAGTGCTTAGGGCGAAGCCCTAAGTCGCCCTCCGCAGAGGGCGAAATCCCCCGGCCCTTCTCTTTTTGTGAGCTTTTTCTCTTGGACCTTTTTAGGCAAGAGAAAAAGCGGACAAGCAAATTTGCGCATTTTAATAAATAGCGCAGTTTATTCTCGACTTTCTCGACAGACGAACAGGCTGCCGCATTGTAAACGCGGCAGCCTGTTTTTTATGTTTATTCGCCTTTCGGCGTTTCATCCTTTCGCCCGAAGGTTTCTTCATAGTGCGCAATGGCTTTCTGAATGATCTTGACAGCCGTTTTTTCATCGCCCACTTCATCCACTACCGTTTCCTTATTTTCCAGTGTTTTGTATACACTGAAAAAGTGCCGCATTTCCTCATATACATGGCGGGGCAGTGCGAAAATACTGCGATATCCGTTGTAAGTAGGATCGGAGAAAGGAATCGCTATAATCTTCTCATCCAGCTTGCCGTTGTCCATCATCTTAATAACCCCGATAGGGTAAACATGCGCCAGCGTCAGCGGATGCAGCGGCTCGGAGCAGAGCACCAACACGTCCAGTGGATCGCCGTCGTCCGCGTAAGTGCGGGGAATAAAACCGTAATTGGCAGGATAGTGAGTAGCTGTGTAGAGCACGCGGTCCAGCTTAATCAGTCCGGTTTCCTTGTCCAGCTCATATTTATTTTTGCTGCCTGCCGGAATTTCCACCACCGCGTAAAAATCCCCCGGTTGAATTCGATTCGGATCAATATCATGCCAAATATTCATAAAATTCTCCTTATTTATTATACTTGGGGAAATCCTGAAAGAAGCGCCTCGGCTTCGCGCAGCCAATACCGCAGTTCCTTCCAAAGCTGCTTGCGGACGGAACCGCAAAAGCTTTGCGAAAACAGTCATTAAAAAGACCGGCGCCGCAGTCAGCTCAGAAATCCCCTTGCCTGCCTCCACTGAAATTTTCCGCCCGGCAAAATACTTGCCGGGCTTCAGAAATTCTCAAGGGCTTCCTGAAAGAAAGCCCCATTATAAGGATTGCTTACTGAGCGGCCTCGACAATTACGCCGAAAGCGTCCGCCTTCAGGGAAGCACCGCCGATCAGACCGCCGTCAATATTATCCATCGCCAGCAGCTCAGCCGCATTGGACGCGTTCATAGATCCGCCGTACTGGATGATCGAGGAACGAGCCACATTTTTGCTGTAAAGCGAAGCAATTACGCCGCGGATAATGCCGCAAACCTCATCTGCCTGTTCAGCGGTAGCAGTCTTTCCGGTACCGATTGCCCAAACCGGCTCGTAAGCGATGATGACCTTCTTCATCTGCTCTGCCGGAACGCCCAGCAGCGCCAGCTTAACCTGCTTTGCCACCACTTCCGCAGTGATCCCATTTTCACGTTCAGTCAGGGTTTCGCCTACGCAGACGATCGCGGTCAGCCCAGCGTTCAGCGCGGCCTTGGTACGCAGATTTACAGTTTCATCGGTTTCACCGAAATACTGACGGCGCTCGGAATGTCCGATCACCACATATTTTACACCGACATCGGTGAGCATTTCGGGAGAAATTTCACCGGTATAAGCGCCTGAGGACTTAAAATGCACATTCTGCGCGCCCACCTTGATAGCGGTGCCAACGCAGGCCTTTGCCACTACGGGAATATCAATAGCAGGAACACAGACTACAATATCACAGCCGCGCTTGCCCTTTACCTTGTCATATAGCTCGCCGATGAAGCGCTTTGCCTGAGAGGGCGTCATATTCATTTTCCAGTTACCGGCGATTACCATTCTTCTTTTGCTCATATCGTTCTATCTCCTCAGTCTTTTTCATTCAAGCATGCGATGCCGGGCAGTTCCAAGCCCTCTAAAAATTCGAGGGAAGCGCCGCCGCCGGTAGAAATGTGAGTCATACGGTCGGCAAAACCGAGATTTTCGGCTGCCGCAGCGGAGTCGCCGCCGCCGATAATGGAAATAGCGCCCTTATCGGTTGCTTCCGCAACAGCGGTAGCCACCGCGATGGTGCCGCCCGCAAAATTCTTCCATTCAGAAACACCCATAGGACCGTTCCATACGATGGTCCCCGCGCCGATAATGGTCTTGGAATAAAGCTCCTGGGTTTTCAGACCGATATCCAGCCCCATCCAGCCGTCAGGCAGGCAGTCGGAATCCAGCTCCATGAAAGGAGATTCCTCGGAATACTGGGTAGCGATAATATTATCCACAGGGATCAAGAAATTTACACCCTTAGCCCGCGCTTTTTCAAGAATGTCGCGCGCAAGGTCCAGCTTATCGTTTTCGCAGATGGAGGTCCCGATGGTTTTACCCAGCGCCTTATAGAAGGTATATGCCATGCCGCCGCCGATGATGAGCGTATCTACCTTTTCGATCAGGTTTTCAATTACGCCGATCTTATCGGAAACCTTAGCGCCGCCGAGGATAGCCACAAAGGGACGCTTGGGATCGGACAGCGCGCCGCCCATAATGGAAATTTCCTTCTGAATCAGGTAGCCGCAGACAGCAGGCAGGTAATCGGCTACGCCTGCGGTGGAAGCATGCGCACGGTGCGCGGTACCGAACGCGTCGTTTACATAAATATCCGCCATGGAAGCCAGTTCCTTAGCGAAAGCGGGATCGTTCTTTTCCTCTTCAGCATGGAAACGGACATTCTCGATCAGCATTACTTCACCGGGCTTCAGAGCGGCTGCCTTTGCTTTAGCGTCCGGTCCGATTACGTCGGAAGCCATGATGACCGCTTTGCCCAGCAGCTCGGAAAGCTTTGCCGCCACAGGCGCCAAAGAGAATTTCTTCACATCGCCCTTTGCCTTTTCCAGTGCGGCGGCGGTAGCGGCAGCCTGTTCCTCAGAAGGAAGCGCTTCAATTTTAGCCTTCTCCTTCTTATCCAATTTTACTTTTTCATTAAAGATATTGTGAGGGCGACCCATATGGGAGCAAAGGATCACTGCCGCGCCGTGGTCAGCGAGATACTGGATGGTGGGGAGCGCGCCGACGATCCGCTTGGTATCGGTAATCACGCCATCCTTCATAGGTACATTGAAATCGCATCTTGCAAGCACTTTTTTCCCTGCTACATCAATGTCCTCGATGGTTTTTTTGTTGTACATGGACATATTTTTCACCTCATCATAAAAATCAAAACACTTTGCACTTAATATTACCATATCAGAAAAAAAATATCAAGAGTTTTTATAAAAAAAGTTTGTTTTTTTTTTAGAATTTTGCAGGGGAAAGCCCTTAAAATCCGGCAAACCTGCATTCAATCAACCTTTTATGCCCCGATCTTTCACAGAAAAATTGAATAGAGCGAATCGGCGGAATCCTTCCTTGTATTAACAGTCTGATAACATAAATCCTTTTGCGATCAATATAGCGGTCTGTTTTTTGGCTGCATATCATGTAAAATATAGAAAATTGCTGCCGTTATTGGTCAAAGCGAGGATAAGCATGGATCAAAAGCTAAGAAGGGATAGAAAAATGGGAGAAAATCTTAGACGATTACGAAAAGCACACGGTTTTTCTCAAGAAAAGCTTTGCGCTGAACTGCAGCGCCGCGGATGCGATATCTGCAGAACCACTTGTGAAAAATATGAGAACGGTGAGTTAAACATCCGTATAAGCGTGGTGGTTGAATTGCGGGAAATCTATAGCTGCGCATATGATGAATTTTTTGCAGGATTGAATACTTCAAAGTTTAAATAATGTACGAGCCTGAAAGTTAAAAACAGGCTCGTTTTTTATTTCAGCGCTTCTTTAATGTGAATAATCAAATTTTGAACCATATCATACTTATACGGCAAGCTTCCACGCCAATCTATTCTGTTATAACCACAACGCGCCTCAGCTTCAAGCTTTTTAGAAAATATCTGCATGCTTTGCATAATTAAGTAAAGCTTTCCTCATGTAAGCGGAAATTCTACCGACACAAGGTTTCACATTTTTACCTCTTGATAACATTCATACTCGCGTATTCTTCTTTCCGCCAAACGAACACGTTCTCTGGCGCCATTGGCAGTCATTCCCCTTCGCTCTCCAAGCTTTTTATAGGTCAGTCCTTTTATAGGTCAGTCCTCCTTGTCTGAGCAGATAAGCTTCCTTTTGCCGTTTAGTTAAAAATGAAAGTTCCTTGTGCATTTTTTATTTCCATTCCATTCTGACTATTATTGCGGTTGATAGTTGAGATCATTATAGCATAAAATCAATTGCAACCAATATCAGTTATTTTTAAAATGAAGATAAAAATATGGAACAAAAATTAAAACGGGATTTAAACATGGGAGAAAATCTCCGAAAGCCGCGTTATCAAAGCGGACTCTCACAGGAAAAGCTTTGCGCAGAGCTGCAACGTCGGGGGATATGATATTGGCAGAAGCACCTATGAAAAATACGAAGCTGGCATTTTGAATATTCGTATCAGCGTGTTAGTTCAGCTTCGCAAAATTTACAGCTGCGCCTAAGATGATTTCTTCGAAGGCTTAGATTAGCATAAAATCATAAATTCAAATTACTAAGCCCTTTCTAAAAGCTTTAGGGGAGGGAGTCCCCTGCTGATCCCCCACCCCTCACTTTTTTATTCTCAGCCTAAACGGACGCTGCTTATAGCCGGGACGGGGAAGGAACACCCCCACCACCGAAACGGCAAGAATGCCCACGGCAATGCCCAGCGCGATCCGGACGGTCATACTGCCCCGCAGGAGAACCTCCGCGCGATTTCCCTGCATCAGAGCTATCATTGTATAATAAAGACTGCCGCCCGGCACCAGAAGAATGATAGACGGAATGGAATAAATCGCTACAGGCGCTTTCAGAAGGCGCGCCATGATCTCCGAATAGATAGCCGCCACCATAGCGCCCATCATATTGGAAACGAACACATCGCAGTCCATAAAATCAAAAAACCAGTAAACCAGGTAGGTAATGGCGGCACCTACCGCAATGGCTGGAAAATGGCGCAGTTTCACCCGCATGAGCACTGAATAGGTCAAGGTGCTGACGATTCCCGCAAGGGTCTGCAAAAGCACCGGCAGGATCAGTTCGACATTCATAGGATCAGTCCTCCCACAAGCATCGCTACGGCAAATCCGGCGGCAATCACCACGGCGGTGAGCAGCGCCTGAATCATGCGCAGCGTTCCGGCAATAATATCCCCGCAAAGCAGCTCGCGAATAGAAGCGCTGAAGACAAGTCCGGGAATCAGCAGCATAATGCCGCCGATCATCACCTTGTCCACATGGCTGGCAAGCCCGATCTTGGCGGTAAGAATGCAGAGAATTCCCGCGGCGATGGAAACAATAACGGTATGCGCCAGCGCGTTCAGACGGGCGGGCTTGTACAGATCAAACAGCGTAATCAGCGCCCCTACCGGCAGCGCAGCCAGAGCGTCCCGCCAATTTCCCCCGAAAAAGTAGGTAAATCCGGCGGCGGCAATAATCCCGCAGAGCATCAGCAGCCATTTGGGACGCCGGTCCGGAATCAGTGCCTTCCGATAGGCTTCCTCCAGCCGATCCAGATCGACCGGCACAGCGCAGATCTGTCTGGAAAGCGCGTTCAGGTTCTCCAGCAGATCGTAGCGGTTAGCAATGGAATATACTCTGCGCACCTCAGTTTTGTGGTATCCGTCCCCCATCGTCACCGTTGCAGCTACCAGTGAAGGAATGGAAAATGCCTGTACCTCTACAGCGCCGTAAGCACGGCAGATCCGTTCCATAGTGTCCTCCACCCGATGAATATCGGCGCCGCTTTCCAGCATCGAGGCGGATATACGCAGCGCCAGCGACAGCATCCGGTCGGTATCTACCGCAAAAGGCAGACGGTTATGCGGTCCGGAAGGCGGGAAATTCCCGTCCGGAAATTTCCCGTTGGGATTTTTGCCGTCGGGGTCATCTCCACTCGAATAAGCCGGTCCCGCAGCCGCGAAATCGCACACCCGCGCAGCCGGCGTTTCCCCTCCCCGTTCAGCTGCCTGAACAGGCGTTGGTTCAGATGATGGAGCCGCCGGCGAAGAAATAGGCTGTTCCATAAAAGCTTCCTTCCATTTATTTATCTTTAAATCATTTATCCGCACAGCGGAATAGTCGGGCGGCTGACACGCGAACTGACGCGCGATCGGCGTGCAGTCAACCTGTAATCGGCGTGCATTTAACGTGCAGTCAACCTGCGTTTAACCTGCAATCGGCATGCGACCGGCGCATGGTCAGCCATCCCTGCAAACGTCCCTATTGTAACGCAGATACTGAAATTTGTCAACTGTTTTGAGCGACCGTCAGCAGATTTTTTTGTACAACCCTGAACCCATCTGACCGGCAGTGTACTTCAGGCAAAAAATTTGAGGGAGGACGCTTGGGGTTAAAAGCGTCCTCCCATATTTCATATGTTCCCTCTCGGAAAACGCGGCATAATGGCTTATTTCCGACCATTTGCGAAGTTCCGCCGATCCACGGCAATCTGCCGATCCACGGCAATCTGCCGATTTACGGCAATCCGCCGATCTACAGCACCTTACTGAGAAACTCCTTAGTACGGGGATGACGGGGATTGCCGAACACCTCCGTGGGCGCGCCCTCCTCGGCGATCAGCCCACCGTCCATAAAGAGCACCCGATCCGCTACTTCGCGGGCAAAGCCCATTTCGTGGGTAACGACCACCATCGTCATGCCCTCTTTTGCCAACGTCTTCATCACGTCCAGCACTTCTCCCACCATTTCAGGGTCCAGCGCCGAGGTCGGCTCATCAAAAAGCATTACCTCCGGCTCCATACAGAGCGCGCGGACAATAGCGATCCGCTGCTTCTGCCCGCCCGACAGCTTGCCGGGATATTCGTCCCGCTTGTCCGCAAGCCCAATGCGGTCCAGCAGCTCCAGCGCTTTCGCGTCTGCCTCCTGCTGCGTTTTCAATCCAAGCTGCACCGGCGCGAGCGTCAGATTTCTCATTACCGTCAGGTTATTAAACAGGTTAAAATGCTGAAACACCATGCCCATTTTCTGACGGGCAAGATTGATATTCAAGTAATTTGATTTATAAATTTCCTTGATCAGCGCTTTATAAGCCGTGCCCTCCCGTTTCGTCAGCAGATCGTCTGAACGAATCTGCGAAATGGCGTCGGCTTCGCCGCTGCCCTTTCCGGTCAGCTTCGCATAGGTGCGGGATGCCTTTATCACCTCGTTATGTAAGTACGGATCTACCGGCGTCAGCAGACGGTCATCCAGCCATACCTCCCCATAGGTCGGCTCCTCCAGCAGATTCATACAGCGCAGCAGGGTACTTTTGCCGCTGCCCGACGGTCCGATGATAACTACCTTTTCGCCCTTATTGATCTCGCAGGACAGCCCCTTCAGTACCCGATTTGTCCCAAAATCCTTATAAATATTTCTAACGCTTATCACTTGCCCGCAGCCTCTTTTCCAACAGTTTGATCAGGAAGGTGAGCAGATAGACGATCGCCAAATAAAAGAGCGCCGCCGCGCTCATCGGCACGATATAACTCGCCATATTGTTACCGCTTCCTACAATTTTCGCCGCCTGCGTTAAATCGTACATGCCGATCATGCTCACAATGGAGGTTTCCTTAATGAGCGCGATCAGCTCGTTGCCAATGGCTGGCAGCACATTTTTGATAGCCTGCGGAATAACGATCTTCATCATAGTCACGCCGGAGGTCAACCCCAGCGCGCGGCCCGCTTCAGTCTGACCGATGTCCACCGACAAAATGCCCGCCCGGATGTTTTCCGCCACATAGGCGCCGGAATTGATGCCAAAAGCAATAATGGCGGTCACCGCCTGTGGGAAATCGCGAATGGCAAATACCACATACGCCATAATAAATAACTGAAGCGCCATGGGCGTACCCCGCACCACTGTAATATAAACCTTACAAATGAACTTCGGAACCGCCGTCCATCTTGTCTTGCGGGCAATGCCGACCAGCGCCACTACCGTCCCCAGCAGCAAACCCAGTATTGCCGCCCCCAACGAGATGAGCACCGTCAGTTTCAGCCCCTCCAGCAGCATCCCGATATACTTCGTGTTGCTGAACAGCTCAATAACCTTTTCTATAAATTGCATTTTGATTTTATTCTCCTTGGAACCTTTTTTGAAAAAAGGTTCCAAACCTCCAAAAAACTTTTAATAAGCACACCGCCGCCGTTCGGCAACAAATCGCGGGTACGCATTAACTGACGAAGCCTTTTTGAAAAAAAGGCTCCAAACCTCCAAAAAGCTTTTAATAAGCACACCGCCGCCGTTCGGCAACAAATCGCGGGTACGCATTAACT
>CAZMTU010000044.1:0-16834 GCA_964569225.1 uncultured Lachnospiraceae bacterium
TGATTGTACTGTTGCCCGTTATTCCAAACAGGATCGGAAAAATTATTTTTACCCGGACCTGCCCAAGGCATATCAGATTTCTCAGTATGATCTGCCCCTTTGTGAGAAAGGCAAGCTGGAAATCGAAACCGAATCAGGCAGCAAGACAGTCAGGATCACCCGTATCCATATTGAGGAGGATGCCGGAAAGCTGATCCATGACGATAAGTTAGGCACTCTTATTGACTGCAACCGATGCGGTGTACCGCTGATTGAAATTGTATCCGAGCCGGATATTCGCTCAGCGGAGGAGGCGGTGGCGTACTTGAAAAAACTTCGCGCCATTTTTCTGGCGATCGGTATTTCTGACTGTAAAATGAATGAAGGATCGCTGCGCTGCGATGTCAATCTATCTGTGCGAAAAGCGGGCACATCTGCTTTCGGTACCCGCACCGAAATGAAAAATTTGAACTCGTTTGCCTTTATTCAAAAGGCGATTGAGTATGAATATAAACGTCAGGTGGATGAACTTGAAGCGGGAGGCAGTATTACGCAGGAAACGCGCCGTTACGATCAGGTTTCCGGTAAGACATTTGCTATGCGCTCCAAGGAAAACGCTAATGATTACCGTTATTTTCCAGATCCTGATCTGCTTCCTATCGTTACAAATGAGGAAACGCTGCAAAAAATGAGTGCGGAGATGCCGGAACTGCCTGACGCTCGCAAGGCTCGGTATATGGAAAAGTTAGGGCTTTCCCGTGCTATGGCAGAACGGCTGATTACCGATGCCGATAAAGCGGTTCTGTTTGAAGCCGCTCTTCCGGATTGTCGGTATCCAAGTCTGCTGGCTAATTTGCTGTCCGATTTATCGGAATCTGAGCTGTCAGAGGAAGAGAGCGCGCTTTCGGCCGCTTCGGTCGCTAAGCTGACTGATCTGTTAGGAAATGAAGTGATTAGCGCTTCCACTGCCAAGAAGCTGCTGCGGGATCCCGCATTGTTAAATACCGATCCTGAAGCGCTGGTGAAGGAACGTGATCTTATGCAGATCAGCGATGAAGAGGTGCTGCTGCCGTGGGTGGAGCAGGCTATTGCCGATTCTTCCAAATCAGTGGATGATTACCGCGCAGGCAAGGCGTCTGCCGCAATGGCGATCGTGGGCAAGGTTATGTCGCTTTCAGGCGGAAAAGGAAATCCCCGGAAAATTTCGGAGCTTGTGAAAGCAAAGCTGGCAAAGTAAATGCCGCAGGCGCGTTGAAATAAGCAGTGCCGGGTAAACTTTGTTTTGAGGGATAACGTTAGGCAGCCTGTAAAGGGGAAAATTGAAAAAAGGATTGACACATGAATGCTTTTGTGTTAAAATAAACCTATCTATTAAATTTCGGAGGAAATAACAGAATATGCAAGCATTTTTGGATTTGGTCGTTACCTTTGTAACGACTGCCGGCGTTCGGCTGATTATCGGTATCGCATTGCTGCTCATTGGTTGGAAGCTTATCGGCAAATTAACGGAGAAAGTTGTTAAAACGCATAAAATACAGGCAATTGAGCGAACCGCACAAGTGTTTATCTCTCATTTTATCAACATTGGGCTAAAGCTGCTGCTGATTATCATCTGCATATCAATTCTTGGGGTAAACATGACCTCTGTAGTCGCTATTCTTACAACGGCCGCGGCTGCAATTGGCTTAGCGCTGCAGGGAGGGCTCTCTAATATTGCCGGCGGGATTATCATTCTGATCTTCAAGCCCTTTAAAATTGGCGATTTCCTTATCTGTAACGGAAACGAAGGCTGTGTAACAGACATAAACCTGTTTTACACTGTCATCAAGACCTATGACAACAAGATAGTCAATATTCCAAACGCTACCGTTTCTAATTCCGCTACAGTTAATTTGTCTCAGGAAGAATTTCGTCGGGTGGAAATCGACATGACGGTGGATTTTGATGCTAACATTGAGGGCATTCAGGCATTATTGAAGCAAATCGCCGTTTCCAATGAGCTGGTGATTTCTGAACCTGCTCCTGATGCGCCCATTATGGGATATGGCGAAAACGGGATCAATCTTAAGCTGCGTGCTTGGACAAAGAGCAGTGATTATTGGACGGTCTTTTTTGCGCTGAATGATTCTATCAGAGTTGGTTTTGAAACGTATGACGTTAAATTCGCGCTGCCAAAGATGGAAGTACATCAGGACAAAAAATAAAAAGAAATGGGCTGCCGCAAATGATATTGTTGCGGCAGCCCCGCTTTATGTTGTTTTGATTTTCAGAAAAACGCCGGATATTAACGAAAATGCTTAAACAGGGGACTGCGTGTACAGGCAAGTCCCATAAGGAAGGTTTTTTTATGTAAGTTACGGTATAATCAAAAAGGGGGCGCCGTTTTTTATGCCACAAAGCGGTAGTCCTGCGGATTGGATTTTGATATCAAAATCTATCCCTACAGATATCATCTGTTTCCGTATGATTCGGGCAATAAAAAACCGATGTAAAGAGTTCATATTCCTACAAACTGGGCTTAAACTTTTACTGTTTAGTTGGTCTGTTTCCACATCCTTGGCCATACAGTACCGTTGCTATACAATGCAAAAAAATACGGAATTGGTTTTTATTAAATCCACCGTTTGTGATTATTATCTCTTGAACAATGCCATTTAATTTCATCATATAACCTGTTTCTTTATATCCATTTCGCATATAAAAATCTTTTCGCCTCGTTCTCAATTCTATGTCAGGGACATTTTTGTCGCAAGGTTCAATGGAAATGATAATCTTTTTATCTGGATACTTGTTTTGTATTTTTCGCAATATAGCACTTCCATAACCTTTTGATCGAAGTGTTCTATCTACAGCTAAAAACATAACAAACACTATTTTATTGTTATGTGCAAAATATGCAAAACCACACAATGTATCGCCATCATAAAAACCTAAAAACTCTGTGTGCCATAATTTAGACATTGCCACCATCATTGGAAATGGTATTCGCTCATTTTTAGGGAAAGAATCGAAATAGATATGCTTTACATCTGCATTGCTGAGTTTCACTTTTTCGTTTCTAATTTGCATATATTACACCCCACAAATTTTAAATTGTCTGTATTGTAGCACAAAACTTTCCCAAACAATTATATTAAAAAGCTTGTGTTTTTTTAATATTTCAGCAGGTTCTTTTATTAACCAGCAAAAAGAAAATACCGAGAAAAACTTTTTACAGTTCTTCTCGGTGTTCATCTTGCACGGTTGCCCTTGCAATACCCGATAATTCAGTGTTACTTCCTTATCAGGGGTTATCGAACAGCGCGGCCCCCTGTTTTCGAACTTTTTAAAATTATTTACGGCTTGCAATTAAGTTTTTTAGTTATATATCCATTTCTTGTACAATATCGTTCATATTATACATCCCCGCCGGCTTACCCACCAGATATACGGCGGCGCGGATAGCGCCGTTAGCGAAAACCGATCGAGAAGCGGCACTGTGAGAGATGGTAATCAGTTCATCCGGTCCGCCGAAAATAACGCTGTGTTCTCCGACAATGGTACCGGCGCGGATAGAATGAATGCCGATTTCATCTTTATCTCTCGTTTTGCGGACTTCATGGCGGTCATAAACATAGCGGGCGTCGTAGGGAACGGTTTCGGCAAGTGCGTCGGCTATCATTAACGCCGTACCGCTGGGGGCATCCAGCTTGGTGCCATGATGGGCTTCGACAATTTCAATATTGAACTCTTCTCCTAACATAGCAGCCGCTTTTTTGCACAGTTCAATCAGCAGATTAATGCCAACCGACATATTCCGTGAGAAGAAAACGGGAATGACTGCGGAAGCCTTCCGCATGAGCTCGATTTCTTCCGGCGTATGACCGGTTGTACAGACTACTACAGGCAGACGCTTGTCCACTGCATAGGCAAGCAGTTCAGGCAAGGCAGAATGATGGGAAAAATCAATAATTACATCGAATGTTTCCTTGACATCGGCAATATGGGTATATACGGGGAAGTTACCGGCGGCATTGCCGGTAATGTCTACTCCACAGACGATTTCCGCATAGGGATTTTTTTGAAGCAAATCAACCATTGCGCGGCACATTCTGCCGCCGGCGCCGCAAAAAAGGATACGGGTAGAGGAATTCATAATAGATCTCCTTATGTTATGTAAATCATGAAAAATCAGGCGGCGGATAAACCACCGCCTGTATAGGCTTTTTGAAATTAAATCAGCTTTAGTTCCTTCATAGTGGAGAGCAGTTTTGCTTTATTGGCGTCCTCCATCTCACAGAGAGGCAGTCGAAGCTCTTCCTGACACATCCCCATAGCAGCCATAGCGGTTTTAACAGGGATGGGATTTACTTCGGAGAAAAGGGCATTGCAGAAAGCAAGTAGTTTTAACTGCAGCGCCGCGCTTTCCTTGACTTTTCCATCAAAATATAACTGGCAGATATCATGCGTTTCTTTAGGCATAGGATTGGCAAGCACAGATATAACCCCTTTTCCACCCAATGAAAGGATGGGAACGATCTGATCGTCGTTACCGCTGTATACAGAAAAACTATCGCCGTAATTGGCAATGATCTGCGCAACCTGAGTAATATTGCCGGAAGCTTCCTTGATGGCAACCAGATTTTCACAATCCGCAAGTTCTTTATAGACGGGCAGGGTGAGATTACAGCCGGTGCGTGAGGGAACATTATAGAGTATTGCCGGACAGTCTACCGCATCATTTACAGCTTTAAAATGACGAACTAAACCTTTGACAGAGGCTTTATTGTAGTAGGGCGTAACCAACAACAGACCGTCGGCACCCGCTGCTGCCGCGTGTTTGGAAAGCTCAACGGCATACGCTGTATCGTTGCTGCCGGTGCCGGCGATGACCGGTACTCTGCCATGTACTTTTTCAATGGTATATTCAATGCACATCCGATGCTCTGTGTCAGACAAGGTGGAGCATTCACCGGTAGTGCCGCAAATCACGATGGCATCGGTATGACCGGCGATTTGAAATTCAATCATGCGGCCGAGGGCGTCATAGTCGACTGTTCCGTCCCGAAAAGGGGTAACAATTGCGACGGCGCTTCCCGTAAAAATGGTTTTCTTTTTCATAATGGTTGACCGTTCCTTTATATAGACTGGAATTCTATTTTTTTAATAAAAACAGAAAAACGATTGCAAAAAAATGAAATATGCTTTATAATAGAGAGGATGGATTGAAACGGCGTGTGTTCCGCCGGACGGCACCCCGTGAAACGGTGCTTTGCCAAGCGGCATTTTTTCAAATATATGCATTATTATGTTAGCATAAATGAATAGGTTTGTCAAGGAGTTTTTATGATTTCAAATATCAAAAGTCAAACAAATCTTACGTTGCACGATTTCTGGTACGATTTACCGGAGGCGCTGATCGCACAGGAACCGTGCCCCCGCCGCGATGGCTGCCGGCTCATGGTGGCACATCGGTCTGATGGACAGCTTGAACATCGAATTTTCAGGGATGTGACCGAATATTTCCGTCCCGGTGATGTGTTGGTAATCAATGATTCCAAGGTGATTCCTGCCAGAATGATCGGTCAAAAAGCAGACAGCGGAATAGATATGGAGGTATTGCTGCTGAAGCAGCAATCACTGGATTGTTGGGAAGCGCTTACCCGTCCCGGACGTCGGGCAAAGGTCGGTACTGTTATTGTATTCGGAAACGGATTGCTGCGTGCAGAGGTAATTGATGTAGTAGAGGGAGGCAATCGGATTCTACAGTTTACCTACGATCGCGGCGAGGGGGATATATATACTATTCTGGATAAAATAGGGAAAATGCCTTTGCCCCCCTATATTACAAAGCCGCTTGCCGATAACAATCAGTATCAGACTGTCTATGCCAGAGAGCGGGGAAGCGCCGCAGCGCCTACCGCCGGCTTACATTTTACCCCTGAACTGTTAAATCAGATCAAGGAAATGGGGGTAACTATAGCGCCGGTTATGCTGCATGTGGGACTGGGAACTTTTCGTCCGGTGAAAGAGGAACATATTCAGGATCATCTTATGCACAGTGAATTTTTCACAGTGACAAAGGAGAGCGCCGACGCTATCAATCAGGCGAGGGCAAAGGGCGGTCGGATTATTGCCGTAGGGACTACCTCCTGTCGGGTGCTGGAAAGCGCTTCGGACGATAACGGTATAGTTCATCCCATGCAGGAGGATACGCAGATTTTCATTTATCCCGGCTACCGCTTTAAGGCGGTTGATGGACTGATTACCAATTTTCATCTGCCGGAATCTACGCTGCTGATGCTGGTATCCGCTTTTTCTTCCCGAGAATTCATGCTGGATGCATATAAGGAAGCTATTCGGGAAAAATATCGCTTCTTTTCCTTTGGCGACGCGATGTTTATCCTGTAAGGTCAGCAGATTTAACGGGTAAACAGGGCAGATAAAGCTGTGCTACGCTGTTCGAAGCAGCCTGCAAGCATGGCTCGGTTGACAGATTCCGACAATTGTTATAGCTCAGAGAAGCCAATTCCGATATAAGCGAGAATCAGACAGAATTCCGCATAAATAGGTATATTTTAACCCTTTCAAATGCACACTATAAATGCAACAATAGAAAGGGGGATCTTTAATGCAGGATTACGGATTTTATATTAAGAGAAAAAAAGAAACGGATATACCGGGAACGCATCCGTCAGACTTACCTTCTCCCCGCCATCGGCCGGGAGAACCGATTATGTATGATCCGCCGCGGACAGTGAGTCAAACGATGATTGATCCGCCTGCGGAACAGTCTTATCAGCAGGATGCGCCATTTTCGTCATTGCCTGAAGCACCTGAGCGACCCATACAGATTCATCCTGTGAATCAGCCGCAGCTTCCGAAAGCGGAATAAACGAGACAACAGAACTGCCGCAAAAACGATTTTTCGCGGCAGTTCTGTTTTGAGATTTACTGATTTAATTTCAATCGAAAGACGAAAAAGGTGTTTTTTATCATCTGAAGCGAATATGCTCGTGGATTGTTAAACGGAGCGGCAGCTTTTTCATGGGCGAAATCTGAACTGAAGAAGCGGAGCATAGTCGTTATTTTTTGAGAATCGTATCTTTCAGCCCTTCGTAAACAGCTTCCGCAAGTTCGGAATAATGTTCATTTTTGGGATGAAGACCGTCGCCGCCATCTGCGGTGAAGGTGGAGGTGTGCTTCAGTGACCAGCTGTAAATATCAATAAGCAGACAGTTTTGGGCTTCCGCTATTTCGGTAATCAGCGGAACGGCATAATTTTTTACATTATCTGCCCATGCTTGATTTTGAGGAACGGTAGGCGGCGTCATCAAATAAATCTGCACATTGCGGTTTGCACGCTTATAAGCAGAGATCATTGTATTGGCGCTGCGCTTAAAGGCGACGGAACGGGCGCTGTCATTCCAGTTCTTGTAAGCATCATTCGGATTGCAGTCATTGGTGCCCAGCATAATAATGACTACGTCAGGTTTCGCGTTCAGACTGCTGTTGTAGATCGAGTAATTCATATAAGCGAACTGGTCAGTGGAGGTCATTGAAAAACCGGGAGCGCCGTATTTTTCCACATAGTAATCGTAGCCCAACATTCGCTGAAGGTAAACGGGGTAGTTATAAGCGGATTCGTCGCTGGAAGTAGTGCCGTGGGTAATGCTGTCCCCGATACAGGCAACCTTGATAAGATCTTTTTCACCGGTCACATCAAAGGAAGTCAGCGCTGTTTTAGCCTGGCAAAGCGCATTTACGAAAGCTTCACCCGCCGCATAAACGGCACAGGCATTGTCGCCTGCTAATACAACGGCGTCATTGTCCAGCAGCCTGCCGATATAAGAGCCGGTTTTAGTGAATGCGGTTTGATAGGCGAAATCGTCTGCTTTCAGTTTGGTTTTACCAAACAAAATGACAGGTGTGCCGTCATCAACGGTTTCGGTATCAGGGATTACTTCAGGGCGCACATGCGCTGCTGCTTCGATCAGATCAGCAAGCGCTTCGGCGGTGTCCTTGTATTTAGCGGTTTGAATGAAGGTCTGATAATTCGGATCAACCGGACTGGTAACGCCTTCTTGAGCATAGACGATTTTATAATCACCGATAGGAGTGTTTCCCACCGTAATATTTTCGCAAGGATAGATATAAGTGTAAGTATACTGTAAATCTAACGGCAATTTTCCGGCGCTGTCGCCGGTCAGATAAGTTTGTATAAAATATTCAGCAGCCGCTTCTATGCCTGCTTCACCGGTAGCGGCCAATACGATCTTATATCCATTGCCGTCCGTTTCTTTCAGCGTGACCGTGTAATCCCGTTCGGCAAGACCGGACAACGCGCTTTGAGACTCGGCTCGGTTGGTCTGTCCGATTAATATTTCGTTTTGGGGAATATCGGCTTCGCTTTTATACCAGTCGTCGCCAATGTATACCTGAATGCCAATTTCCTTGCAGGCATTGTAAATCGACTTAGCGGCGACGTTTTCGCTGTCAGTTGCCTTTGAGGGGCGGGTAATAACAAATGATTCCGTGATTTGGACAGATGGAGCGGCATCAGGCGGAGAATCGGCTTTTTGACAGGAAATAAGTGTACCTGCCAAAAGCAGGATCGATATGACGGGTGTAATAATAAACTTGATAATTATTTTCATAAACGGTATTCCTTTCCGATTATTTATTCTTTATAATTCTATCATATCATAGAATGAAAGAAATTGCAATAAATTGCTTCTGCGTATCTTGAAATAATTTTGAAAATCATTTATAATGAAAAAACAATATCGTTTTGAATGGAAGGGGAAGATCAGTTGGAAGAATTATTTGAAAAAGAGCTGTCCCGCAGCTATCCGTTTAAAGGAAAAATATTTGATGTGGCAGTTTGCGAAGCTATTCAATCCGGCGGCAGACAGGTTCGCAGGGATGTGATCTGTCATCCGGGAGGCGCGTGTGTTCTGCCGTTCTTTGAGGATGGCAGCGTAATGCTTGTACGCCAATACCGTTACGGCGTACAGCAGGTTACCCTGGAGGTACCCGCCGGCAAGCTGGAAGCAGGCGAGGATCCTCTTGAAACGGTCAAACGGGAACTGTCGGAGGAGACCGGCTTTACCGCTGACGAGCTCATCTTTTTAGGCAAGGATTTTTCATCTCCCGCTATTTTAAGCGAAGTGATCTATATTTATCTTGCCCGTGGATTGCATGGCGGCAGGCAGCATTTAGATGAAGGGGAGTTTCTGGAGCTTATCCGATGTCCGATAGAAAAAGCGCTGGCTATGGTAATGAGCGGGGAGATTACCGACGGTAAAACTCAAATTGCTTTGCTGAAAACCGCGCTGCTGCTTCAGAAAGAAAAGATATAATATAATCAGGCTGAGCATGAAACGGAAGAGGACTGCCGCTTATTAAGCGGCGGTCCTCTTTTGACTAAAAATTATTGAAACCGTTTTTTAGGAGCTGTTTGAGAGGGAAAGCGTTTTAATCGCTTTTCAAAAGAAAGCTTTCAATAGATCAGGCAAATCAAGCAAACTTTATTTAATGTTCGGTTATATCCAGTCTTTTCAGTTCTTTTTTTGAATGAATGATTATGTGTATCGCCATACAGGTGATCAGCAAACAAACAATGCTGCCGGTAGCGGAATTCATGGCTTCCCGAAGCGCTTTGCTGCCGTCAAATCGGGTAAGCATAGCCGATTGTAGAGAAAGCAGGGCAATTAAAGCCACTGATAAGTTCAAGGCTTTAACAGCCGAATAGATCGGGTCGCTGTATTTTCGGAATTTTGAAAGCTGGACGGTTGCGATCACCAATCGGTAAAACGTAAACGCCGCAGACGCAAAAATGATAAAAACGGGGTAACGGGTGCTGTTACTGTGTCGGATCATTTGAACGACCATGCTGATCATTGCAATATCCAGCACAAAAAGAAAATAGCCACTGAAGCGGTAAATTATTAGCTTTTGCCGCAGACGTCTGTTCGGATTTTTTTCTTCGGCTGTTCGCCGTTCACCCAATAGCAGCATAAATCGGGTTAAACTCAGCAGAATGTAGTAAAATGCTACGGCGCCAAGCCAGATTGATGAGTAGAAAATTCCTGTAAACAGCTTGAACAGCGCGTAAAATAGATTGATAAATAGACCGATATAAAGCGAAATTCTGATTCGAAGCCCTGTTTCAGTAAAATAGCGCGCGGCATATTTATTTTGATAGAGCCTTGCCTTTCCTCGGCAAAATGTGTTTGAAATGCTTTTTGACAGTCTAATACGCATTTTTTTAATTGTTTTCATACGAATATTTTCTCAACCGGACAATAAATGTGCTGCCCTCGCCCAATTTACTTTCGACCGAAATGTCGGCGCCAATAATATCGATTACCCTCCGTACTAAAGCAAGCCCCAGTCCGTTGCCTTTGGCGGCATGGGAAGTGTCGCCTTGATAAAACTTTTCAAAAATATGCGCGCCGGTTTCAGGACTGATGCCGCAGCCCGTATCTGAAACGGAAACGGTGGCATTTTCTTCACTTGTTTGTAAGCGGACAGATAGCCGTCCTCCCGGTTCAGTAAACTTAATTGCGTTGGAAATCAGATTTTTCCATACCAGATTGAGCAGCTCACGGTCCTCGCAGACTGTAACCGCGTCCTCGAAATCAGTGTCGATGATAAGCGCTTTGCTTTCCCATTCATTTTCAAAAGCAAGTAAACATTCGCAGAGCTGCTCACCGAGATCATAAGTTTTCTTTTCCGGAAAAATCTGCTGATTTTCCAGCCGGTTCAGCTTCAAAATATTGCTGGTCAGCTCTGCCAGTGAACGAGCATTTTCTGCGATGGCGCAGGCGTATTCTATGCGTTTTTCTTCGGATAGGTCGGAAATTTGCAGCAAGGCGCTGTAGTTCTGAATAACAGCAAGCGGCGTTTTCAGTTCATGCGAAACGCTGGATACAAAATCGATCCGAAGCGTTTCTACGCCGGACAATTCTTCTGCCATTTTATTAAAGTTCTCAATAATGATGTCGAGTTCATTGAAACGGCCAGCTACATGAAGCGGTTGAATACGGGCGGTGAAATCTCCTTCGGTCAGCCGCCGGGTTGCTTCCAAAATTCGCTTGACCGGTCTTTCGACCGTAAGCTTTCGACGAAATCGGTCGATCAGTGTATAAAGCAGGCTGAGCAGCAGGATGTTGAGAAAGGTTTTAACGGCCGCTTCCCGAATCAGCGCTTCGTTCAGGTTCATGGAATCCAGAAAGATCAAAAAACTGGCGGTTACGGCGAAAGCGATAATCAGAAAAAAGATTAGGTAATTTCGGAAGGAAAAAAGTGAGCGGTAAATGATGCGCTGTGTTTTTTCATTTTTTTTCATTTCAGCACCGCCTTATAGCCAAGACCGTGAACGGTAATGATCTCAAAATCATTGCAGCCGGCAAATTTATCTCTCAATTTGGTCATATATACATCTACTGTACGGGGACCGGACGATGTGTTGATGTCCCAAAATTCATCCATAAGCTGAGCGCGGGTGAAGGTTTTTTTGGGATAGGAGAGCAGCTTGTACAGTAAATTGAATTCCCGTACCGTAAGCGGAATTTCCTCGCCCGCCAGATACGCGGTATGCTCCTCCGCATCCAGCTTCAAGCTCCCGACTGTCAGTTTTTTGCTGACTGCTATCTTGGCCCGGCGCAGTAGGGCGCCAATATGCAGCAGCAGCTCCTCTAAATCAATGGGTTTGACCATATAGTCATCTATTCCGGTGCGATAGCCCCGCTGTTTGGCGGCAAGATCATCTCTGGCGGTCATGAAAAGGATGGGAATTTCCTGATTTACTTCCCGCACCGATTCGGCAAACTCAAATCCGTCGACGTCAGGCATCATAATATCCGAAATGATCAAATCAAACAGGTTCCCGTAAAGACAGTCATAGGCTTCCGTGGCAGACAGGCAGCCGACCGCATCGTATCCATTCTGATTCAGCCACGCTGTAACGCTCCGGTTTAAATCTTTGTTGTCTTCTACTACTAAAATTTTAAACATAACTATGACCGATCCCTTCTATTTACGGTTGTTTTATGCGTTTCCATCGCCGGTACGGCAATTGCGCGTCATTCGGAAAGTTTTACTGTAAAGCAATAAGTGTTATTCTGCTTTACAGGCAGCCGGTTCCATAGACATCTAATATAATGCTTATAATAGCACAGATTTGTTAATGTATTATTTACATTGGCGTATTTCTCTGTAAAAATTCGATTTTCTATGAGTAAGATGTGTAAATTAGGGTAAAAAAGTGAATATAGAAAAAACGGACGACGCCTTCATGAAGGCACCGTCCGTCACAATTTATGTCCGTTTTAGGCGTGCGATAAAGAAGCCGTCGGTAGGCAGATGATCAGGAAAGAGAGTCAGCATGCCGTCAGAAGACATAAGATCATTTCCGAAGGTGAAATCGCAGGGCGAAAATTCAGTATGCGCTGCCAGAAAATGCGCAATGACGGCTTCATTTTCGGCTTTACGGAGCGTACAGGTGGAATAGACTAACAGTCCTCCGGAGCGGACGCAGAGAGAAGCATTCTCAAGTATTGATAATTGAAGTGCCGGGAGCGCTTCGGCAGCCTCTTGGGATTTATAACGCAGATCGGGCTTTTTGGCGATTACACCCAATCCGGAGCAAGGTACATCGCAAAGTACCCGATCGAGCTTTCCGGTAAATTCGGGAAATGGAGCGGCAGCGTCATGTACCGCCGTTTGAATAATGGTAATACCCATTCGTTCCGCCCCTTCGCGGATCAGGGGCAGCTTGCTTTCGTGCAGATCAAAACTGTACACGGCGCCCTGATTTTTCATCTGCATAGCGATCGAAAAGGATTTTCCTCCGGGACATGCGCAGACGTCGGCAACCGACATACCAGGAGCGGCATCTAATGCTATTGCCGTTAATTGAGAAGCCTCATCCTGTATAAAGCACAGCCCATCCGCTAAAGGAGCGAACTCGGATATCGGCAGATGGTCGTTCAGCCGTAAACCGTCAGGCGCATACGTACAGCGAACTGTTTCGCAAGGCAGCAGTGCACGCAGAACTTCAGGATTAGTTTTCAGGGGATTGGTTCGCAGCGTAAGGGATGGCTGTCTGCCGGCTGCATAAGCCAGCGCAGGCATGTGATCCGGATAATCCTTCTGCCATGATTGCAATATCCACAACGGAAGTGAGGTGCAGATCGACAGCGCTTCCAGACCGCCTGCTTCAGGGTCGGGAAGCGGAAGCGATTCCTTTTCCCTGACCAGCCGGCGAAGCAGCGCGTTAATAAAGCCTTTTGCGCGGGACGCATATCGGGCGGCTAACTTTACCGTTTCATTAACAGCGGCGCTGTCAGGCACTTTAGCCATATACAGGATTTGCGTCATCCCCAGCCTCAGAAGGATCAGCGCCGAACGGTCTAATCGGTTTAACGGCGTTTTGCTGTATTGCGAGATCAGATAGTCCAACGTCAGCCGGTGTTCCGCCTCGCTATAGACCAGTGCGGTCAGAAAAGCGCGGTCCAGCGCAGACAGCTTGAGCGCATTGATTCGGGCGGATAATTCAATATTGGTAAATTGCGCTTTCTTATCGACAGATCGCAATAGAAGATAAGCGCTTTCGCGAACAGATGAACTCATAGCGGTTCCTTTCGGACGGATTGGAGCGTCTGCGGTTTGCAGAACGTCCGTTTTGGCAGCTTATTATAGTTCGGATTTGCCCAGACGGTCGCCTATGGCAATTTTGCGGCCGTTGATAAAATCGGAAGCGCTCATGCGGGCTTTGCCCTCGGGCAGAACGCGGGTCAGTGCGATTACCCCATTCCCGCAGGCAACAGCGATTTTCCCGTCTGCCAGTGAAATCACCTGACCATTGTCAGCATTGATCGGACGGGACAGATGGCTCACTTCTGCCTGAACGATTTTTAACAGCTTGCCGTGAAGAGTCGTAAAGGCGAGGGGAATCGGGGAAAGACCTCGAATGCGGTTATGCAAAGCGGAAGCGCTTTCTTCAAAATTCAGCAGACAGTCGCTTTTTTCTATTTTAGCGGCATAAGTTGCAAGCGCTTCATCCTGTACCTGCGGGATCAATTCGCCCGCTTCCAGCTTTTTCAGCGTAGAGCAAAGCAATTCTGCGCCCAATTTTGCCAATCGGTCATGGACCGTTTCAAAATTGTCTTCGGGCAAAATAGGCAGAGTGGCTTTTTCCAGCATATTGCCGGTATCTATTCCATCCGCCATTTGCATGGTAGTAACACCGGTACAGGTACAACCGTCCATAATAGCGCGCTGCATAGGCGCGGCTCCCCGGTAGGCGGGAAGCAGTGAACCGTGAAGATTGATGCAGCCGTATTGAGGTGTGTAAAGCAGATAGGGCGGAAGAATTTTTCCGTAGGCTACCACCACGATCACATCCGGCGCAAGTCTATTAAGTTCGTCTGCAAACGCATCGTTTTTTAGGGTTTGCGGCTGAAAGACCGGAATATTTCGGGCGAGTGCTTCTGCTTTGACCGGAGTCGGGCGGAGCTGCATCCCCCTTCCTTTTTGCTTATCCGGTTGAGAAACAACGCCTATTACCGTATGGCTGTCAGCAAGCGCGCAAAGAGAGGGAACAGCAAAGTCGGGCGTTCCCATAAAAAGAATGCGCATCAGCTATCCTCCTGCATTGCGATGATCTCGTCACGGGTCAGCATCCGTTCTGCAATGTCAATGTACAGCTTACCGTCTAAATGATCGATTTCGTGGAGGAAGGCGCGTGCGGTAAGACCGGTACCGGTTACTCGAAAGCGTTCGCCCTTGCGGTTGGTGGCTTCTACCGTTACCTCATTGGCGCGGGTACAGATGCCCCATTTGCCGGGAAGGGAAAGGCAGCCCTCGTGTCCGGTTTGGCTTCCGCTTTGTGCGACCACTACCGGATTGATAAGCTCATACACCTTGCCTGGCTCAGTTTCTACTACTACGATCCGGCGCAATACCCCCACTTGAGGCGCGGCCAGTCCACAGCCGCCCGCCTTTCGCATGGTAGCGATCATATCATCCAAAAGAATGAGGATACGGGGGGTGATTGTATCGACTTTGCGGGAAACTTTTCGAAGAGTAGGGTCTTCTTCGGTCAGAATGTTCAGTGTTGCCATATCAGTTCCTCCATGCCGCCGTTCGCGGCTTCTCAAGTTTTTAATCTGTCATTTCTAAAGCGAGGCGGGATTTATATCAATAACGCAGGTTATTTTTTTTGCGTACTTTCGGGAGTATTCAGAAAGCAATGCCGCCAGCAGCGCACGGGTGCGGGCGTTGGCGCGGCATTTGATAATCAGCCGCATTCGATATACCTCGTTCAGCTTGTAAACCGGCGCGTCAAACGGACCGAACAGGATCATGGAAACGTCCTTCCAGTCATGCGCCAGCATATCCTTTAGTCGCTGCGTAAGCGCGGTCAGCGCATTTCGGAGAATTGCTTCATCGGCGCAGGAAAGCTGGACCAGTGCCAGATCGCAGAAGGGGGGGAAGGTCAGTGCTTTGCGCAGGGCAATTTCGTTTTGATAAAAACGACTGTAATCCTGCATGGCCGCCAACTGAAGCACCGGATGATCGGGACTGTAGGTCTGGATGACGGCAATTCCCGGTTTATTTCCTCTGCCTGCTCTGCCGATGACCTGTGTCAGCAGCGCGAAGGTCTTTTCGCTTGCTCTGAAATCGTCTAAATAAAGTGAATTATCTGCCATCAGTACGCCAGCCAGTGTCACATTAGGAAAATCATGGCCTTTAGTAACCATTTGAGTGCCGATAAGAATATCTGCTTCACCCTTTCGGAATCGATCCAGCAGTACGTCATAGGAAAATTTTGCGGCAGTGGTGTCAGCGTCCATTCGAAGAATGCGGGCATTCGGAAACAGTTCTGCAAGCTCCGCTTCTGCCTTTTGGGTGCCGAATCCCATGAACTGAAAGCTGCCGTTTCCGCAGGAAGGACAACTTTCAGGGATAGGTTGACGGTATCCGCAGTAGTGGCAGCAAAGATAGGGAGAGGCCGTTCGGCGGCGTCCGGTGTGATGGGTCAATGAAACACTGCAATGGGGACAGAGCAGTACTGTTCCGCACAGCGTACAGGAAGCAAAACTGTGATAGCCCCGCCGGTTGACAAAAAGAATGCTTTGTTGTTTGTTATCAAGCGCTTTGGCGATTCCATCCTTTAAGATGGAGCCGATCACCGGTCGGTCCGGCGATTGACTGACAGGGTCCGCTTTCATGTCGCAGATGACTGTTTCCGGTAAGCGGGCGCCTTGATAGCGTTCTTTCAGCTCTACCAAGGTGTAGCTGCCTTTTTGCGCTTTGTAATAGCTTTCTACTGACGGAGTGGCGGAAGCCAGCAGCATCAGCGCCTTATGGTAATTGCAGCGGAAACGGGCGATATCTTTGGCATGGTAGCGGGGTGCCTGTTCCGATTTATAGGTGTGTTCATGTTCCTCATCCAGTACGATCATGCCTAAATTGGGGAAAGGGGCAAAAATCGCCGAGCGAGTGCCGATGCAAAGAGAGATTTCACCGGTCCGTATTTTTCGCCACGCGTCAAACCGTTCTCCTTGAGAGAGCGAAGAGTGCAGTACGGCAACTTGCTTTCCGTAAAAAGCACAGAAGATCGATACAGTCTGCGGGGTAAGCGCAATTTCAGGAACCAGCAGGATGACCTGTCTGCCGGAAGCAATCACCTTGTCGATAGCGGCTTTGATCACCAGTGTTTTACCGCTGCCGGTGACGCCGTGAAGTAGAGCGGCCTTCGGCGTGTGACTGTTGAGCAGTTCGGTAAGAATATCGCAGGCGGCCTGCTGCTCGACGGACAAGCGGACTGGCGGGACATCGGCCGCTTCGGTTTGGTATGGCATGC
>CAZMTU010000045.1:0-3270 GCA_964569225.1 uncultured Lachnospiraceae bacterium
AGTTAAAACGCAAGCTACATTTGCAATTTTACTTGCAGTTGTACCTGGGTAAGTAAGTATTAGTGTTCCATCTGTATTTATTACTGTTTCTATAAAACCATTTCCATTCATATATAGTTCCAAATCATTTTTGCTTCCCTTGTTGTCAATTAATTGTGCTTTATATCCTAAATAATATATTCTAGGTAATTCTAAAACAGTGCTTTCTTCCACATTTGTAATATTTGCTTCTAAATAAGGTGTACTACTTTTTGTTATAACAACCTCTGCTTTACTTTCAGTTGGCAAAATAATTTCGTTGTCTCTTTCATTATAATAATCTATATTGTTTATTGTAACCTCTGGCAAATATTCTTTTTCGTATCCCATTCCCCAATAAGATATATCTATATCTTCTATATTGTGTACTTTTATTTTTTCAAAATCATATGCATTATATACCATTACCCCATTGAATGCTAGAATTGCTAAAAGCCATATTGTTTTTGCTTTTTTGCTTTTTAGATTTCTCAGAGCTAATCCTGCTAATATGCTTAATGCTACTATCATAATAGATTCTAGTCGCCATACAAATTGTATCATTATAATCATTTTGGGTAAATCGCCCCAAGGAACTAGCGTTGACATTAGTAATATTGTTCCTGTTGCTAGCAATATTAAAAATATATAAAACGCTTGTAAACACAAGAAAAATATGATATAATAAAAAAGTCGGAGCTTTTTATTCGGCGGTGAACGGAACAGGCGATTAGCCAGGCTCCGTGAACGCCTTGCGGATTTATTGATTATGAATAAAATCAAATAAGGCAAAATGAGTATTTCATTCCGGAATTGAGATGAATAGACAAGAAAAATGCCGATTGGCAAAGCGTTGCGGGTTATATAATATGGGACCCGGCAGAACAATGAATACCCGACAGGATAGGGACTAAAAGAATAAACGGCTGTTTTTTATATAATTTATTAGTGGCGGGTTTTCAAGTGTGAAAGCCTTTGAGAATGAATATACCCCTGCGTTTTTGGATGCGGAAAAGGGCGGGTCATATTGCGGTTATTCCGAAAAAGCATACCAAAAACATTTTCGATCATGACGGGAAACCGTTAAATCAGGTCATGTCTGCTGTGAAGAAAGCTTCTAAATCTTTGCGGGGACAATAACATTAATTTATTAAGCGCGAGCGGTGAAAGCGGCGGGCGATCCGCGCCGCGTTTTCACATTCATATTATTATGAAAAAAGATGACAAAATTAACATATGGACCCAATATAACCGAGCAAAAAATGAATTACAGGAAGCTTACAAAAAGCGTTTGGCTGTGTTTACAGAAACAGCGAGGGTCTGGCTGCATTGGCTGTGATTTAAATCTATATAGCTTATCGGGATGCATCTCTTTGAATACTCTATAAAAACGAAACTTACGGACGAGTTTCTCTTTAGCGCATTTCGTTCATTTTCAGGAATAAAGGAAAATTATTATGCTGGAATTCAAACATGTTTCATTTTCGGCGGAAGGCGCCGAAATTTTAAAGGACGTTAGCTTTACGGTCAGCGAACGCTTTGTGGCAGTCACCGGGCCTAATGGCAGCGGGAAATCGACCATTGCCAAATTGATTGCCGGTATTTATCTGCCCACAGAGGGACAGATCCTGTTGGACGGGCAGGATATTACCGATATGAACATTACCGATCGGGCAAGAGCGGGTATTTCTTTTGCTTTTCAGCAGCCGGTTCGCTTCAAGGGACTGACAGTGAAGGATCTGATCTCTCTGGCCGCCAACGGAAGTATGCCGGGTAATTCCGGTAAAAAGCTTACGGCTGCCGCTGCCTGCGCGTACCTGTCGGAGGTAGGGCTTTGCGCCAAGGAATATATTGACAGAGAAGTGAACGCGTCACTGTCCGGCGGTGAACTAAAGCGGATCGAGATTGCCATGACAATGGCGAGAGGCGGGAAGCTGACCGTTTTCGATGAACCGGAGGCGGGGATCGATTTGTGGAGCTTCAACAATCTGATTGATGTGTTCCGCAAAATGTACGAACGGACTAAGGGCAGTATTATCATTATTTCTCATCAGGAGCGGATTCTTGACATTGCCGACAAAATTATTGTAGTATCCGGCGGCGAAATCGCTGAGATCGGCAGTCGGGAAGAAATTCTGCCGGCGCTGCTTTCGGGCAGCCGGAATGGCTGTCCGCTCACGCGCCGTATCGAATCAAAGTCTGCGAGGATTACCGAGGGGAGGGTTGACTGATGGCATTAGATCCCATTCAGAAGCAGTTATTACAGCAGATAGCGGGCATTCACGAGGTGCCTGAGGGAGCGTACAGTCTGCGGATCAACGGACAGCTATACGGAAAAAATTCCTCTGAAAATATTGTGATCGAGAAAAAAACGGACAAGCCGGGGATTGATATTTATATTAAGGCGGGAACTAAAAATGAAAGCGTTCACATTCCGGTGCTGCTCTCGCAGACCGGATTGACCGAATTGGTTTACAACGATTTTCATATCGGAGAGGGAGCGGACGTCACTATTGTAGCAGGCTGCGGCATTCACAACGGCGGAAGCGGCAGATCGGAGCATGATGGCATCCATGCCTTTTATTTAGCGCCCGGCGCAAGGGTGAAGTATATTGAAAAGCATTATGGAGAAGGGGACGGCTCCGGTAAAAATGTGATGAATCCTACAACGCTTGCCTTTTTAGAGGAGGGCGCCTACATGGAGATGGAAACCGCTCAGATCAAGGGGGTAGACTCTACTGATCGGGTGACTAAGGCGGTGTTGGGCAAGGACGCCACGCTGGTAATTCACGAAAAGCTGATGACCCACGGGGCGCAGACGGCTAAAACTACCTTTGAAGTTGATCTGAACGGCGAAAACGCGGGGACACATGTGGTGTCCCGTGCAGTGGCGAAGGAGCAGAGCAGGCAGCTGTTCATATCCAAAGTACACGGGAATAACCGGTGCAGCGGTCACACTGAGTGCGACGCGATTATTATGGACGCCGCCGCTATCAGCGCGGTGCCGGAGATTTCGGCTTCTCATGTGGACGCGGCGCTGATACATGAGGCGGCTATCGGCAAGATTGCGGGTGAACAGCTGATCAAGCTGATGACGCTGGGACTTACCGAAAAAGAAGCCGAGGAACAGATCATCAATGGCTTTTTAAAATGAGGTTGTGCGGCTGGAACCCCTTTTTTTGAAAAGGGTTCCAATTCTCCCGAAAAACTTTTTGGGGAATGAATAATGGAATGAAAAATACCGCGTGAACA
>CAZMTU010000045.1:3370-16819 GCA_964569225.1 uncultured Lachnospiraceae bacterium
GGGAATGAATAATGGAATGAAAAATACCGCGTGAACACCGGGATACGGTGGTATGCGGTATTTTTTGGAACCCCTTTTTTTGAAAAGGAGTTTCAATCCTCCCGAAAAACTTTTTGGGGAATGAATATTGGAATGAAAAATGCCGCGTGAACACCGGGATACGGTGATATGCGGTATTTTTTGGGAACCCCTTTTTTCAAAAAGGGGTTCCCATCCTCCCGAAAGGCTTTTTGGGAGATAAATATAAGAATAAATGCACTGTACCAATGCTGCTTATTTACGTTTGGGACGATATCCCTTTTTGAAAGATTCCGGAGGACAGACCATTATTTTTATACTTTATTCTTCTCCAGCCACGTTTCCAGACCGGAAACCACTTCCTTGAGGGTGCCTTCTTTCAGCGGGGATTTCAGTCCGACTGCTTCGATCAGTCCTACAAAGGTTTTGGTGCCGCCCAACTTCACAAATTCCAGATAGGTCTGCCATGCTTTTTTGGGATCTTTCAGGAAGAGGTCGAAGAATTCCAGCGACATTGCCTGTGCCATGCAGTAATCCAGATAATAGAACGGATAAAGATAAATATGAAGCTGACGCTGCCAGCCCGCGCCTCTGCCGTAGAAGGGCAGATTGTCAAAATCAATATAAGGACGGTAGGTTTTTTCCAGCTTCGCCCATTCTTCGTTGCGTGCTTCGGGCGTCAGTTCGGGATGACTGTAAACGATTTCCTGAAAATGGTCAACCATGGTACCGTAGGGCAGGAAGATCAGGGCGTCCTCAGCGTGCGCCTGTTCGTATTTTGCGGTATCTTCCTTAAAGAAAAGGTGATGCCAAGGAGAGGTGAGAAATTCCATGGACATGGAGTGCGTTTCGGCGCCTTCCATAGAGGGCTGGCGGTTCATGCTCCATGGAATGGTCTTATAGGACATATAGGCCGCAAAAGCATGACCGGCTTCGTGAGTCAGCACGTCTACATCCCCGGAGGTGCCGTTGAAGTTGGAGAAGATGAAGGGGCAGCGATAGTCAGCGATCTCGGTGCAGTAGCCGCCTGGCGCCTTGCCGTCTTTAGCGATCACATCAAACAGTTCCATATCAAACATCAGCTTGATAAAATCCGCTGTTTCAGGGGACATTTCGGTGTACATCTGCTTGCCGGCTGCCAGCAGCTCTTCGGGAGTCCCCTTAGGCGTAGGGTTGCCGTCCGGAAAAACAAAGCCATTGTCGTAAAATTTAAAGTCTTCCACACCAATGCGCTGCTTCTGACGCGCCTTGATTTTGTTCACCACCGGCACGACGTCCTCAATGATCTGGCGGCGGAAGGTGGCTACTTCCGGCAGACCGTAGCAGTTACGCTGACGGCGGAGATAGCCCAGCGGTACAAAGTTGTCAAATCCTAATTTTTTCGCCTGTTCGGTACGGTTTTTTATTAGCTTATCAAAAATTTCATCGAATTTTGCTCGGTTCTCATCGAAAAAACGGCCTTCCGCTTCCACAGCGGCTTTTCGAACCGCCCGGTCAGGCGACTGTTTGTAGCTGCCCAGCTGCGCTACCGTGACGATTTTTCCGTCGAAGGGGATTTTGGCGGAAGCGTAAAGCTTCTGATATTCGGAGCAGAGCGCGTTTTCCTCCTGCATCAAGGGAATGATCTCGGGGGAAAAGGATTTGATTTCCATTTCGGTGTTGATGAAGCTGACTTCTCCCAGCTCGGCTTCCAGCTCGGGACGAAACTTAGAATTTACCATCGCGATCGACAGGAGTTGTCCTTTTTCGGCAATGCGGGGAGAAACCTCGTCATAGAAGGCCTGTTCCGCTTCATAAAATTCGTCACGGGTGTCGATTGAATTGCGGATGGAAGCGATGACCGCCATTGTATTGAAATGGGAGGTGAGCGTTTCCACTTCCCGCAGAATGTCCAGCTGCTCTGCGGCGGAAGCAGTGTTTTCAAAGCGCGCGGCGGCGCGCTCAAGTCCCGTGAGCAGCGCGTCCAAATCGGGACGCTGATACGGCATTTCAGAAAATTTCATAATATTCCTTCTTTCCATAAATATTGGCATTTTTAGAATTATTTACAGTATAGTATAGCATAAAGCGAGGATTTATTCAAGGGGAAAATAAAAAAGCAGAGGCGCATTTGGAAAGAGGCCGGTTAGAAAGTATTGACAGAACAATTCTAATTTGATACAATAAAAGCGCATGAAGTAAACGCGGACACAAGCGGCGCTTTTAACGAAAATTGACCTTGCCGGCATGCGCCGCCATTTTGCCGCAGGCAAAAACGGTGAATTTTCCAAAGCCTTACGGTACAATAAAAGCGCGTGAAGTAAACGCGGACACAAGCGGCGCTTTTAACGAAAATTGAACTTGCCGGCTTGCGCCGCCATTTTGCCGCGGGCAAAAACGGTGAATTTTCCAAAGCCCTGTGGTATTTTATACTTCAATGCCATTCATTTTGATAAAACGGAGGAAGCTGTTTGAAAAAAATTAGCGATTATAAGGATACGGTTCGTTGACCGGGAGGTTTGCGAACTGAATATTTGCAATGCCTCCCAAAGGAATTTACAAATTTCTTTTAGGAGGAGCATCTTGTGAACCGTGAGAACAAGAAGAAATCATTTGAAAAAGGGTATTATAAGACCCACGCTTGCAATGAATCGTTTACCTGTAAAAGCTGCGGACGGTTAGTGGTTCCCTATGGAGCGGGGAGCGAGCACCGTAATCACTGTCCCAATTGCCTGACAAGCTTGCATTTAGACAGAGAGCCGGGGGACCGTGAAGCGGACTGCGGCGGTATTATGGAACCGATTGCGGTATGGGTGCGAAAAAACGGTGAGTGGGCTATCATTCATCGTTGCAGGCTTTGCGGCAGCTTATCATCTAACCGGATAGCGGCGGATGATAATCCGATGAAGCTTATGTCGTTAGCTATGAGACCGGTGGCTTTGCCGCCGTTCCCGCTGGAGCGCATGGAAGAAATGACAGAGCGGATGGGCGGAAACGGCACTTTCAAATAACAGATACAGCAAACAAGCGGCAGGAATATTCCTGCCGCTTGTTTAACAGATAAAGCTGTTTAGGAAGCCGAACCTTAGGCGCTGCCTTACACTCTGCATAGGGTCAAAAGACTGAAAACATTCGGAGATCGGATTGATGGAGCTTTAGCGAAGTTTAAAGTCAGATGATGATTGACTTTGAAGATTTAGGAGATTATAAAGAACCTTAACTCTGTAAACTCAACATATTAAAAGCGTTAATGCTAAAATGTTTTTCAGGGGAACGGGGATTGCGGAAGCGTCTTTGCCTTCAGTTCTTCGGAAGACCGGCTTGAGGCAGCGCCTGTGCCGACCGGGTGGGACCGGCGGCAGTTAATCGCTCGCCCTCCCAATAGAGCCTGTCCAGCGATAGCTGGCGGGGATGGATCTGTCCCGGAGCGGCGTGGGTATGATAGAGCAAGAAAAGCTCGCCTGCCGGTGTGCGGACAATGCAGTGATGACCGCATCCGCTTATTTGATCGTTCCCCACCAGCAGCGGGTTCCACGAACAGCGCTTGTAAGGACCCAGCGGAGAATCGCCTACCGCAGCGGCTACACAGTAGGCCGGGCTTTCATAATGGCTGCCCGAATAGGTGAGATAATATCGTCCGTTATGGCGCAGCATATAGGGCGCTTCCACTACCGGTGCTTGCTGACACTCATAAGGCGCTTCAGGCGCTAACAGCAATACTTCGCTGTCAAGCAGGGGCGCAAGCGTTTCTTTGTCCAGCTCACATCCGTACAGTCCGTATCGGTGTCCTGTTCGCCAGCTTACATAATACAGATACAGTCTGCCGTCGATATCCTCAAATAAATGCCCGTCAATACTGCATTCAAACAGCCAGTTGGCCTGTGGAATAAACGGACCCTCCGGATGTTTCGCCGCGCAAAGCCCTAAATGCTCGCGGACTGACGCCGCCATGACATAGCGGTTTCCGATTTTTTTTACATCGGGCGCCCAGTAGCCGCGCTGGAAGCCCCACGCTTCGGTAAGCGCCATGCCTGCTTTCTGCCAATGGACCAGATCGGCAGAGGTATAGACTTCATAGCCTTTTTTTACATGATAGGAGGTGGCATAGAGATAATATACGCCTTTTTCGTAGTACACATCGGGATCGGCATAGCCCTTCAGGACGGGGTTTTGATAGGTGTTTTCCTGATAGTCCGTTTCCAAAAGCTGATTAGGGGAATTCATATTCATAGGCTTGTCTGTCCTTTCTTCTCTCATGAGCTTGTCTGCCCTTTCTGTCGCTATTTTAAGAATGCGATCGCCCGCTCTACGCTGTCTGCGGCTTTCCCCAGCGGTTCGTCCTGATAGCGGTAATCAAAGGAGCGGCAGAAGGCCGATACATCGGTTTTCAGACCGCCGAAATAGTCGCTGAACACCTCGCCCAGCGCGTCATAAAAATCGGATAGCTGCTTTTTGGGCAGCTCTTTTTTTGCGCTTTCGACCAGTTCGGCGAAATGGCGGGTGCAGAAGCACTTTTGCGCGGCGAATTTCTTGCGGAATTCATCGTCGGTGGTCCACATATACAGGGCGTTCGCCATCATGCGCTTGTAATGAAGCTGAATTTTGCCGCAAATATAGCAGGAGGCGGACAGTTCCTTCAGACGCGCTGCCGCTTTTTCCGGATTTTTCAGCTTGCCTTTGGGCAGAGTGGCATCATACAGTTCGTTTAAATGGCTTTCCAGCATCAGCGACAGAGGAAGGCGCTTAGAGCCGCGCAGCAGTCCGCCGAAATGAGCGGGGCAGAAGCCTTGCTTATTGGTTTGGATACGGATGTCCGGCTCCATCATGGAAGCGCCGAGAATCAGGTCGATCTCCTCCTTTTCAAGGTCGGCTTCCAGCTTGCAGAAGGGGCAGACCGGCGCTTCATTTTCCATACAGGCTTCAAAGGTTTCGTTGATGGGAATGGTATAAATCGTTTCTGGCATAGTGAGTAACCTCGGTTTGATTTAATTTTGAATGCGCCGCCCGGCTATGCTGAGCGGTGCAAAATGTTTTTCGGGAAAAAGGAAGGGCAGCGGCGATTAAAATATTGAAAAAGCTTGCTAAAAGCGTACAACGTCTACACGCTTTGGATTAAACAGAAAAGCCGATCGTGAGAATGCGGCTTATGCTTCGCCTTTTTATGGTACGAAAGTGAAGCGCTTTTTTAGAAGTTTTTAGGAATATGGAGCGGAGTATAATCTAAAAGCGAAGCCTCCGGGGGCGGCGTTCCAAAGATAGCGCCGTCAATCAATTTAGACAGTGGTTTAAAGCAAATGGAGCTTCTGCTCTTTATAGCTTCACGCCGTTTTTTTGCAGCAGCGCGCGGGCGGTTTCCACTGAATCTACGCCGACCGCGTTTTTTACAGGGGCAAATTCCTTTTCACGTACTACTTCAAAGGCAAGGCAGGAATCCATCATGTGAATCATATCGAGGATCAGGGTTTCAAACTTGTAGCCGTTGGGGGAATTCGGTTTTATCAGCTGGCCGGCATCGTCAATATAAGGGATCTTTTTTTCCACCACATGCACCGGCAGCTTTTGCTTGGAAATGGCGGTCAGTTTTTCGATTTTGAACAGGTAATTGAGAATAACGCCAAACCGGTAAAGCAGTTCCCCCCGCTCATCCCGCAAATTCAGCATATCGTCGGTGATCTCGTAGTATTCCACGATAGAGGGTCTGCCGTCCTCCAAACAGAGCACGCCCAGCTTTTCTTCAGGGAAGGCTTTGGAAACCACTTTGGCGCCGCAGTCGCAGCCGGACGCGATGGTAGCGCCTACAAAATCGGGGGAGCAGATGCGCTGGCATACATTGTCCACCGCAAAGGCGGTGAGCCATTCCACACCGTTTTGCTTCATTTGCTCCAGATAGCCTGCCTTGATCAGTGAACTGAACCAGCCGCCGTTTCCGTTAGGGGAGAGGGAAAGCCGGTCGGGCGCTTCCATCAGCAGCTTGCCGTCATAGGATACCGAAGGCGCCATTTCCTGTACAAAGAAATGAATGTTCTCCTTTCCGTAGCCAAAATAGCCGTTGGCTTCAAAGAAGGCTTGCGTGTCATCGTTGTTCTTTTCACTGGTCATAATGTAGAGAGGAACGGAGCGGCCTGCTTGATTTACCACATCGGTGAGGTTGTTGATCAGACATTGAAAAATGGGCAGCTCGCGGGTGACGCCGATATTGAAGGTGCCCTTGGGTTTGTCCCAGCCAAGCCGGGTGCCCTGTCCGCCTGCCAGCAGTACGGCGCCTACCTTGCCCGCGCGCAGGGCATCCAGTCCGATAGCGGTAAATTCTGCCCGGCGGGCCTCTATTTCAGGCAGCTCTAAGGCGCCCAGCGGCGCAAGCTGCCCCTTTTCAACAGCGAGTTTTTCTCTTTTCAGCAGTTCGGGCAGGCTCCAGTCAACGGCTTCGATTTGGGCGCGCAGGGAAGCCTTGCCCGCCGGCGGCAGGCAATCGTATTGCCGCAGCAGGCGCGACTGTCCTTTTTCAGTGAGCAGCGTTCGAATGGCTTGATCGTTCATGGCAGATCCTCCGGTTTTAATAGAAATATTTAGATTTATTATTGATAAGTGAAGGCGATTGGGTTCAAATTACGAAAAAAGTTAAAGCTGTAAGCAAAAGTATTAACGCAAGGGCTCTGAAACGCTGAATGTTAAATGCAGCGCTGTTAGGCGGTATTCCCTTAGGCGAAAAGTCATTAGCAGATTTTTAGAATTTTTGTCTTTTTATTTTGATCATCTTCATCGCGAATCGAAGATTATCCGTGTTAGAATTGTCGTATCTGACGATATATCCGCAGCCCTTTTCAAATCCTTTCCGCCGTTTGGCGGTTTCCGCTGCCGCGTGAACCGTATGCGCCGGAAAATCAATATGCTTCCAAGCTGTTTCTATAAGCGCCTTGTCTATGAGAAACGCTTAGAGAATTTTCCTTGAATCCATATTGTCGGACCAGTCCCTTTGGCGCTTTTAATCAGGGACTTTTACCGCGATAAAACAGAAAAAATGATCGAATAATATATCAGACTGTCAAAAAAACATAATTATTTGGCAACTTGCACAGAAGCTTTGATTGATCTTTTCCCAAAAGGCCGTGGGTGCTTAGGGCGAAGCCCTAAGACGCCCGTTGCGCCTTTTCTCTTTTGGCGAGCTTTTTCTCTTGGCCTTTTTAGGCAAGAAAAAGCGGGCAAACGAATTTACGCATCTTTACGGATAGCGCGCAATTTATTCTGAACTATCTTGACGGACTGAATATATTTTGCCCTTTTAACATCCGCTATTGAGAAGAAAATTTATTTTGTTTTCCCGCGAATATCTTAAAAGCAACGCCATTGCTTAGTCGGTCAAAAATAATTCATTGACCGTAATCCCCGACCGTAATATCCCCTGCGTCATGACGGTCCGTAAGCTTTTGTCTCGAATGATATAAAATTTTTAAAGCGAACAGCGGAATGAATTATTCCGCAAAAGCATTTTCAAAAAATAAGAAGGAAAGCGATTTTGAGAGCGCCTATGACCGGATCTGTCCGGCGCCGTCCACCAGGTATTTGCAGGTGGTCAGCGCTTCGACGCCCATAGGTCCGCGCGCGTGAAGTTTTTGAGTGGAGATGCCGATTTCAGCGCCCAGCCCGAATTCGCCGCCGTCGGTAAAGCGGGTAGAAGCATTTACATAGACCACCGCCGCGTCTACTTCCGTCTGAAAGGCGCGGGCGGCGGAAAGGTCACGGGTCAGAATTGCTTCGCTGTGACCGGTGGTGTAGGCGTTGATATGGGCGATGGCGTCGGACAGACTGTCCACCACCTTTATGGCGAGGATATAGTCGCCGTATTCGGCGCGCCAGTCGTCATCGGCGGCAGGCAGCGCGGAAATCAGTGAGCAGGTGCGGGGACAGCCGCGCAGCTCCAAAGGAATGGAAGCGGCTGCCTGGGCGAAAGCGGGGAGAAAATCAGCGGCAATTGCCTTGTGTACCAGCATGGTTTCGGCCGCGTTGCAGACAGACGGGCGGGAGGCTTTGGCATTCATCGCTACCTTTACCGCCATGTCAAGATCAGCCGAGGCATCTACATAAATATGACAGTTGCCGGCGCCGGTTTCGATAACTGGAACGGTCGCCTGACGTGCCACCGCCTGAATCAGCGAAGCGCTGCCTCGAGGGATCAGCAGGTCGATCAGTCCTCTTGCCTGCATTAGTCCTTCGGAAGAGGCGCGGGTGGGATCGGTGAGCAGACAGACCGCGTCGGCGGGCAGTCCTGCTGACGCGATGGCGTTTCGGAGCGTTTCGGCAAGGGCAATATTGGTGGAAAGCGCTTCCTTGCCGCCGCGCAGCACACAGGCATTGCCGGTTTTCAGGCAAAGCGCCGCGGCGTCTGCGGTGACATTGGGACGGGCTTCGTAGATTATGCCTATTACGCCTAACGGGACCCGAATTTTTCGGATCACTAATCCGTTGGGGCGGGTGAACACTTCGCCGCTGCCGCAGGGATCCGGCAGCGCGATCACCTCTTCCAGTGAACGGGCGATTGCCTCCAACCGTTCGGGGGAGAGGGCAAGGCGGTCCAGCAAGGCGGGACGGATTCCGGTATTCTTTGCGGCTGATAAATCAGCCGCGTTGGCTTTTAGAATGGCAGGCGCGTTGCCGCGAATGGCAGCGGCCATGGCGGAAAGCGCGCGATTTTTTTGTTCAGTGGAAGCAATTTTCAAAATAGCGGCAGCCGACTGCGCGGCGGTGCATGTGCTGATTAGTGCTTGATTCATGAAAAACTCCCTTTCAGGCATAATTTTAAAGAAAGAATTGATTTCGCATCCAAAAGCGATCGGTATTACATGGAATATTGATTGGGGCGGAAAACTTATCATTAATAATACAAAAATTGAAGTAAAGCAGCAAATAGGCTGGGATTTAAAGCGGTTAAACAGTCAATTCCCTGTATTTTTTAGTCATTATAACACAATTAAGCAGGAAAGTAAAGAGATTTCAGACAGATACGGGCATATTTTCGGCGCGTACTTTTGCTTTAAACGCGCTCTATTCGCGTCAGCGGCTTTGGGACGGCGGGCGCTTCAGCGCTTTAAGCCGCAAAACCCTGTCTAATTTTGGATTAAACAAGGGATTTGCGGCTGAGGTGCTTTTTAGTTTGCAATTGACTGACTTAAAAATTTGCAGCAAATATTAGGGATTATTGAGGCGGAAACTGAGAAAAAGAGAGATTTTCCTGCGTCGGTGAATCGGGAACAGCACCCCGTTCCAGTATGCGCCGCCTGATTCGGTATACTGTATCGCGGCTTATGCGCATTTCTTCAGCAGTTTCCTCCATTGTCATGCATCGGATGTAATGATAGGTTAAAAATAATCGTTCCTCAGAACGCTGAACGGCTTCTTTAGGGGTCAGCGGGGAACTGTTATAGCGGTTCAAAAGCTGTTCGGTTGATCGCAAATTTTTTTCCAGCAAATCAATGGTCTTGCAAAGTGAGAAATGACGTGGAGAGGAGGCGGGCAGTGTATTCAATTCGCAAAGATAGCTGTCCAGTAATCGGCGGTCTATTTTATATTTTTCGAATAAACTAATCCAATCTTTCATAAAACGGTCCTTTCATAATAATATTTAGCGTTGTTTTGCTTAAATCGGGGCAGCAGAAGTAAAATTTAAAGAGAGAATGGGGAAAAGGGAAGGGAAGAAAGGGAGAAGAGGGGAAGAGGGGAAGAGGGGAAGAGGGGAAGGAAGAAGGAAGAAGGAAGAGATGAAAAGAAAAAGGCAAGAGAGGGGAAGAGATTTTTTCAGTAAAAAATTATAGAATAATGTGCAAGCATATAAACGCGCAGACGCGCAATTAAGCACGGATGTGAAAAAACGAAATGAACACAAAGCAGGCATGTAAACGCGCAAACGAGCAATTAAGCACAGGTGAGTAGACAAAAACCTTCAAAAATCTCACGATTTGACAAACGCCAAAAGTATGAAGGCGGCTATGTCAAATAAAACACTTGGCTCGGTGTGAAATGAACCGAGCTTTATAAACCGGTACTTATAAAAGAACAAGTGTTCTTTTATATTATAGCATGTTCCGAATAGGTTGTCAAGAGAGACAATTAAAATTTGGATATAGCGATAATCATGCCATTTAAAGCAATTTTTAGAACAAATGTTCCTGATTTTGGGCAAAAAACAAAAACTTTTGAACGGTTTGTGTAAATTGCGAGCATGTAGAAAATAAACCTGAAAATTTGTGCAAAATGAACAATCGGCTCGAGCACTGTATCGAACGCGAACAGAGTATAAAATAGTAAATAATATTTACTTCCTTTCGAAAGATATAAATGAAACATAATTGATTTTTTTCATAACAGCAAAAAATGAGATGAAAATCAATAAAAAACATTCATTATTTTTTAATTTTTCGATAAATATTTTTTTTGAAAAAACAATTAAAGTAATTGAAATTTACTTATTTGTTTACGTTTGGTTTGAAATAATCAGAAACGCTTGGAACGGTGTGAAAAACTTTTTTTGAGAGCGCTTTTTTGAGCCCTTTTTGAGCCTTTTTTGAAAAAATGCTTTTCTACATATCTATTGACAAGTTTTTGACTCTGTGGTATGATTAGTTCATGAAAAACAGCCGTAAGGCAATGCGCTTCATTGTACAGACTGTACAATACAGGCTTGGACCATGGAACGCCGGCCATGGCTGTTTTGTGTCGCCTTACTCGGTGAGAAGCTGCAGGTGTCCTTGCAGAACCATCCCGTCTCGGCGGAAACCGGAGGATTTGGGCTCTTCCGGCTTTTGGCTGCGTTGCAGCTACACCAAGTTCACATATTTCTAACAGGAGGAAAGGCAAATGAATCAAACCAAAATGACCAGATTGCTTTCGGCGGCTCTTGCGGCTTTGATGATCGCTGTGCCCGGCGGCATCTCTTCGTTTGCGAATGAGCAAACGTCTTCCAGCACAGGCAGCCAGACTGCAACGCTTGCGGAACTGCTCAGCACGATTAAGTACAGTCAGTATCTGGAAAAGTACGCCGGAACCGCCGCAGGCACACAGTCTGTCATGATTTCCGGCGATCAGATCGTTTCCGTTAATGAAGAAAAGACTGATACCGACGGTATTGCGGCTGTGGAGGTGAATGGCAGCAAAGGTCTATATCTTCCTTCGGAAGGTATTGTTGGCTGGAACATTGATGTTCCCTCAGCCGGAATGTATTTGATTAATATCACTTACTCGGCGGTAGACAGCAGCTCGTCCAAGACTACTTCTATCGAGCGGACCCTTTATATTAATGGAAAGATTCCGTTTTATGAAGCGAGATTTTTGACTATGACCAAGTCGTGGATCGATAAGGTGGACTCTTATCAGCAGGATTCTGACGGTAATCTCATCTATAAGTATATGAAGGACGGCGACATTATTTATCCCTATATAGATAAGGATGGCAATGTGCTGGAGCGCGTCATTGAAGACAACAAGATGGTGTTTAAAAAGACCGGCGAAACAGTTGATGAGTCCAAGATAAGCGGGGCTGTGAAATATCCTGTTTATCAGAACGACATTAACGGCAATGAGATCAAAGCGGATAAGGTTTTGAATACTATTGGGGTTGCCGATGTTAAGGGCGAAACCATGAGCGTAGGCGAAATTCGTTCCTATACGGCGTCCGATTATACCGGCTACTATGTGGATCCTTTGCAGTTTGTGTTTAATGAAGGGACGAATACCATTCAACTGGAAGCGCAGCGCGAAGAGATGATCATCTACTCCATCGAACTGGTTCCTTATGAGCCGATTATGACCTATGAGGAATATATAGCCTATTGGAAATCCCAAGGGGCTTCGGATATAACCGACGTGGAGGATGTGAAGATTCAGGGCGAATATCCTACCGCTACTTCCGAAAACACTATTTACGCGACAAACGACCGTACTTCCTACATAACGGAGCCTCAGGACGCTACGGCGCTGCTGATGAACGCCATTGGCGGCGACGGCGGTGAAAAGTGGCAGAATGTGGGACAGTGGGTGCGCTATACTGTGACGGTTCCGAAATCCGGCTTCTACCAGATTTCGCTTCGATTTAAGCAAAGCGTGCTGGAAGGAACCTTTGCCTCCAGAACGCTGCGGGTGGCTACAGCCAGTATGCTGGAAAATGGCGAGCCTGCGCAGGTGCCTTTCTATGAAGCACAGTATCTTCAGTTCAACTATAAGGATGACTGGCAGGTTGAAACCTTCAACAACGGCACTGATAAATATACCGTATATCTGGAAGCGGGCGACAATGTATTAGAGCTGGAAGCGTCGCTGGGCAATATGGCCAGTATCCTCAGCACGGTTGAGGATTCTATGACGACCATTAACCAGATTTATATTAAATTCCTGATGATTACCGGTGCGGATCCTGACTCGAACCGAGACTACGGCTTTTACCGGATTCTGCCCGATGAGGTCGACGAACTGCTGCATCAGGCGGAAGTACTGAGATCAGTCGTAAAAGACTTCGAGGAACAAATCGGGACGACCGGCTCCAATGCAAAGACGCTGGAAACTATTGCCCAGCTTCTGGAGCGGATGGGCAGCGATGAAAACAAGATCGCGTCCAATATGGATAACCTGAAGGAAAACTTAGGTACACTCGGCACATGGCTCCAGAACAATAAGAATCAGCCTTTGGAGATCGACTATGTGCTGGTACAGTCGGTAGGCAGCGAGCTGCCCAAAGCAACCGATTCCTTCTGGCAGACGCTTATCTTTGAAATTATTCAGTTCATCAAGTCCTTTACCGCGGACTATAATACGCTCGGATCTACCGAGATTGTTGATGAGGAAGAAGTGGTTCAGGTATGGACTACGCTGGGACGTGACCAGGCACAGATTATCCGCAACCTGATCAACACTGATTTTAACAAGAATAATCCCGGCGTATCGGTTGAACTGAAGCTGGTCGCGAGCGGCTCGCTGCTGCCTTCGGTACTGGCGGGCGTCGGTCCCGATGTATCCATGGGCACCGCTTCCAGCGACGTGATTAACTGGGCAATCCGAAGCGCGGTCGAGCCGCTGAACGATATGCCCGGCTTGGAAGCGGTAGTAGGCAGCTATGATGCGATCAACGGTTTCTCCGGCGGCACCTTTGATGAAAACGGTAATTTCTCCGGCGCGTACTTCACTAAGGCCGCTATTGACCCGCTGACGCTGTTTGCCGAATACGAGGATGGCACTCAGGAAGCGATTCTGTACGGTCTGCCTGAAACGCAATCCTTCAGTATGATGTTCTACCGTGCCGATATCTTCAACGATTTGGGCATCAGCGTTCCTTCAACATGGGATGATCTGGTTGCTATTCTGCCGGTGCTTCAGAACAATAACATGGAAGTGGCGCTGCCCAGCCAGCTCTCCGGTCTGAACCTATTCCTGTATCAAATGGGCGGCGATCTGTACGCAGATAACGGCAAG
>CAZMTU010000046.1:0-16804 GCA_964569225.1 uncultured Lachnospiraceae bacterium
ACAAGAGAAAAAGCGCTTAACAAAGAGAAGGACATTTCACCCTCCGCGGAGGGCGACTTAGGGCTTCGCCCTAAGAACCCACGACCTTTTGAAAAAGGTCGATCAAAACTTTTGCGCAAGCTGACAAATAATTATAGTTTTTAAAAAGCTTGGAAATAACTTCTTAAAAGAAGTTATTTCTTGAACTCCTTTAAGAACGCTTTAAAAAACCCCACAAATAATCGCTGGGCAAAAAAGCTTTCTATAAAAAAGTATGCCGCAAATCTTTTTGCGAAGCATCACATGCTTCCCGCCGGACATAAAATGTCCGGCTTTTAAAAGTTCTTGAAAAGAGAATCAGTGGGACCCTTCTTTCAAGGAAAGTCCCACTGAAATAACAAAATCAAGAAATCCGTACCACAAGCGCTCCGTCACAGTCAACCGTAAGATTAGCGCCAGGCGCGGGATCATCCCGCAGAATGGATTTTGCCAACAGCGTTTCCACATGGGATTGAATATAGCGCTTCAGCGGACGGGCACCGTAAACCGGATCGTAGCCGCAATCAATAATATATCCTTTGGCGGTATCCGTTACCGAAAGGTGAAGCTGTTTAGCCCCCAGCCGGCGGGTAAGATCAGCCAACAGCAGCTCCACAATGCGGTCAATATTGTTACGGGTCAGCGGTTTAAAGAATGAAATTTCATCCAGCCGGTTCAAAAATTCGGGACGGAAGGAACGTTTCAGCAACGCGTTTACCCCATTTCGAGCGTCTTCAGATATGCTGCCGTCCGGCTCAATGCCATTCAGGAGCAGATCGGAACCAAGATTGGAGGTCAGGATCAGAATCGTATTCTTGAAGTCCACAGTGCGCCCCTTGGAATCGGTTACGCGACCGTCATCCAGAATTTGCAGCAGAATGTTGAACACATCGGGATGCGCTTTTTCCACCTCGTCAAACAGAATGACCGCGTAAGGACGGCGGCGAACCGCCTCGGTAAGCTGACCGCCTTCGTCGTACCCCACATATCCGGGAGGCGCTCCGATCAGGCGGGACACACTGTGCTTCTCCATATACTCGCTCATATCAATACGAATCAGCGCTTTTTCATCGTCAAACAGCACTTCTGCCAGTGATTTAGCCAGTTCTGTTTTGCCCACACCGGTGGGCCCCAAGAAGAGGAAGGAACCCAACGGACGCATAGGATTCTGAATGCCTGCCCGCGCGCGAAGAATGGCGTTGCAGACCGCGCTCACCGCTTCGTCCTGTCCGATTACCCGCTTATGGACCGTTTCTTCCAATCGCAGCAGTTTTTCTTTCTCCCCCTCCATTAGCTTGGATACGGGAATTTTCGTCCAACGTGCCACAATTTTTGCGATTTCTTCCTCAGATACGTTATCCCGCAGATAGGTAGCGGAGGTTTCGGCATTCTGAGCCTTTTTTTCTTCCTCGGCAAGCGCTCGCTGAAGCTTCGGCAGGGTGGCATAGCGCAGTTCGGCGGCTTTGTTTAAATCATAGCCGCTGGCGGACTGTGCCGCTTCAATCTCCTCATTTACCCGCTCAATCTCTTCCCGCAGTTTTTGTACTTTAGAAATGGAGGTCTTTTCATTTTCCCATTTTGCCTTCATCTCATTAAAGTTCGAACGTTCTTCCGCCAGTTCCTTTTGCAGCGCCGCTAAGCGCTCCATAGACAATTGATCAGTTTCCTTTTTCAGCGCCTGTTCCTCAATTTCAAGCTGCATAATGCGGCGGCGCACCTCATCCAGTTCACTGGGCATGGAATTCATCTCGGATTTGATCAGCGCACAGGCTTCGTCCACCAGATCAATGGCTTTATCGGGCAGAAAACGGTCGGAAATATAGCGGTTGGACAAAGTAGCGGCGGCGATCAGGGCGCTGTCGTGAATTTTTACCCCATGATAGACCTCGTAACGTTCCTTCAGACCGCGCAGAATGGATATAGTGTCCTCTACGCTTGGTTCAGGAACGGTCACAGGCTGGAAACGCCGTTCCAAGGCCGCGTCTTTTTCAATATATTTACGGTATTCGTTCAGAGTAGTGGCGCCAATACAGTGCAGCTCCCCTCTTGCCAGCATGGGCTTCAGCAAATTCCCCGCATCCATAGCGCCTTCGGTAGCCCCTGCCCCAACAATGGTATGCAGCTCATCAATAAAGAGAATAATCTTGCCGTCCGAATCCTTGATCTCATTCAGTACCGCCTTGAGCCGTTCCTCAAACTCCCCCCGAAATTTAGCGCCTGCGATCAGAGCGCCCATATCCAATGAAAAAATAGTGGTTTCTTTCAGATTAGCGGGTACATCACCCTTGACAATTCGCTGAGCCAGTCCTTCCGCAATAGCGGTTTTCCCCACGCCCGGCTCACCGATCAGGCAGGGATTGTTTTTAGTTTTACGGGAAAGAATACGGATCACGGAGGCGATCTCCTCGTCACGGCCGATGACAGGATCCAGCTTTTGACTTCTCGCCCGCTCGGTCAGATCAGTACCGTACTTTTTCAGAGCGTCATAGGTGGCTTCGGGATTGTCCGAATCTGCCCGGCGGCTGCCCCGCACTTCCTTGAGCACCTTCAGAAAAGCCTGTTTGGCAACGCCGAAGCGGTCAAATAACTCTTTTGTTGATTTGGAAGGCTTCTCCAGCAATCCGAGCATCAAGTGCTCTACCGAAATATACTCATCGCGCAGATCCTTCGTCTGTTTTTCCGCTTCCTGAATAGCAGCGGCGGTATCTCTGGAGAAATACTGCTCTGCCGAACCGCCCACTTTGGGCAGCTTGGAAAGCTCGCTCTCCAGCGCTTGCCGAAACGCCGGCAGCGGCACGTTCATACGGCTGAGCAGCGAAGGAATCAATCCGTCCCCCTGTCCGATCAGCGCCAAAAGCAGATGCGCTTGCGTGATCTCCTGATTTCCCAGTTCGGCTGCCGAACGCTGCGCCGCCTGCAATGCTTCCATTGATTTTTGAGTGTAATTATTGTTCATACTATTTTTCTGTCCTTTAGAGGAATCGTTTTACGGTATGGCAAAGCTTGCGTAAGTTTCCCATTCATTGTTTATCCCCGCGCTAACCGGCAAGTTCTCTCAAAACCTCTCACAAGCGTCCTTTCTTCCTCTTCGGACGGTCCCCCTTTCGTAATTTTAACCATGCTTTTTTACTGTATCACAATGACTTGGCGCTTTATGGAAAATATTCGCGCAGCGTATTCGCATGGCGTATTCGCATAGCGTGTGAAACCGATTCATGTTTTTCCGGCATAAAAGCCAACAAGTCCTCCGATTAAACCAGCCATTTGATTCAGTCGTTATTACCCATTTATATACTTGCCTAAAAATCATTCCTTCATGCTACAAACGAGTAAACGCGGGCGACTGTGCGAACCATTTAATTACCTTTAATATAATACTCATCCAGCACCTCCGAGAGCCGCGCGGGAATCACAGCCGGCTCGTCCAATGACAAAAAGTAGGTATTGAGTCCGGTTCGCAGCGTGTTGACATAGCGCCCGATCTGCTCTCCCTGTGCCTGCGGACCGTACGCCCTGTCCATGGGGAAACGACGGACCCATCGTCCCGGTTCTCCCGATTCATACACCGGCGCAGGCGATACATAGCCTTCCTCTAACCGCTGCCAAAGCCGGAAGAAATCAGTCAGCAGCATCGGCAGCGTATCACTGCGTGAACGCAGAGATACCTTGATCAGCGCTTCCCGCTCATTCACCAGCTCCACCGCGAAACGTAAGGAGGGCGAATATTTATATCGGAGCGCCGTCCGCATTTGATAGCTGTCAGGCGATGCGGTAGGCATGGGCAGAAAGCTGCCGGAAACCAGCCGTTCCATGGCGTCAAACAGCTTCTTCATCTGCATTTCAGGTGTTTCATAAGAAACATGCTGTGCTAAGATCCGGTCGATCATTCCCGACCGGCTGATTCCTTCCCGCCACGCCAACTGATCAATCGCCGCCACAATCTCATCGGACAGCACAACGGAATATACACTTTTACTCATGGCGTTCATTCCCTTCCTAAGCTTGTACCTTTAAATAAAGCATTCAAAACTGACGGCTTATCAAAGATTATATCTTTCTTCTTGTTTGCATCAGCCTTGTTTAAATTAATTGTACCACACATTCAATAACGTGTCAATAGTTTTATATAAAATATTTTTCAAATTTTTGTTTTTCTCATTTTTTAAAACAAGCGTTGTAAACAAATTGTAAACATTTCCAAATCTTGCCCCATTCGAACAAATTTATGATATAATAATCAGCGTTACCGTAAATAACGGAACAGGATTCGGAAGCCCGGCATACGGATATTCTGCCGGCGGAAGTAAACTGTACTTTCGCAAACGGCGGTTCACCTGCCGTCTGCTGCGTTTCACGAAAATTTATTATTTATGAGGTGAACATCATGCTTCAGAAAGAAGTCAAGACTGACATCATCACTACCTACGCCACCCATGAAGGCGACACCGGCTCCGCGGAAGTTCAGATCGCCATTCTGACCAAGCGGATCAACGACCTGACCGCTCATCTTAAGACCAATCCGAAGGACCATCACAGCCGCCGCGGCATGCTGAAAATGATTGGTAAAAGACGGAGCCTGCTGAATTATCTGCAGAAGAAGGATATTAACCGTTACCGCGCCATCATTGAGAAACTGGGACTGAGAAAGTAAGTCAAAAGGGCGTAGAATCTACGCCCTTTTTCCCGTTTTTTCCAGCTGAAACGGGAAAATCAATCTTAAGCTGCATTCCGGAAGCGCTCCTGAAATGCTTTGGAATATGAATAATGAATGTTGAAAAACAAAGGTCTTGAGTGTATTTTTGATTCCTCTCCCCGCTTGTACGGAACAAAAATAAGGGCGTTTATCATTTTTCGATGTTCACTATTCAAATTCAAAAGCTGCCTTCCGGATGCGTCAAAATTATAAAACGGAGGAAAAAAACATGTCAATGTCCGAACAAATGACATTCAAAAACTACAAGGTTTTTGAAACCACTCTCGCCGGCCGCCCTCTTGTAGTGGAAACCGGCAAGCTGGCAGGGCTCGCCAATGGCGCCTGCCTTATCAAGTATGGCGAAACCGCCGTACTCTGCACCGCAACCGCATCCGAAAAGCCCCGTGAAGGCATCGATTTTCTGCCTTTATCGGTAGATTTTGACGAGAAGCTCTATGCGGTCGGCCGCATTCCCGGCGGTTATCTCCGCAGAGAGGGCAAGCCCTCCGAAAAGGCCGTACTCACCTCTCGCGTTATCGACCGGCCTATCCGTCCGCTTTTCCCCAAGGACCTGCGCAACGATGTTGCGCTCACTCTGACGGTTATGAGCGTAGATTATGACTGCTCCCCTGAGATTACTGCCATGATCGGCGCTTCCATCGCGCTGTCCATCTCCGATATTCCGTGGAACGGTCCGATCGCCGGCGTATATGTAGGTCTGGTAGACGGCAAAATAGTCATTAACCCCACTCAGGCAGAGCGCAAGGTCAGCGATCTCCAGCTTACGGTCGCAGGCTCTCATCAGAAGGTGGTCATGATTGAAGCCGGCGCCAACGAAGTGGATGACGATACCATGTTTAACGCCATTATGCAGGCGCATGAAGAAATCAAGGTCCTCTGCTCCTTTATTGACAGCATTGTAGCTGAAATCGGCAAGCCCAAATTCGACTACCCCTCCGGCGAGCTGGATCACGAAATGTTTGACAAAATTTTCGCTTTCTGCGAAGAAGATGTGATGAAGGCGCTGGATACAGATGACAAAAACATTCGTGACGAGCGTATGGTGCCTATTACCGATGCCATTTTGGAAAAATTCAGCGAGGAATATCCCAACCTGTCGGTTCAGCTTCCCGAACTGATTTATAAGATTCAAAAGAAGATCGTGCGCCGCTGGCTGCTGGTAGATAAAAAGCGGGTAGACGGCAGAACCATGGATCAGATCCGCCCCCTCGCCGCAGAGGTCGACCTGATTCCCCGTGTACACGGTTCCGGTCTGTTTACCCGCGGTCAGACGCAGGTGCTGACTATCGCCACACTGGGCACTCTGTCGGATGCGCAGGAATTTGACACTATAGACGAAGAAACCTCCAAGCGCTATATGCACCATTATAATATGCCCGGCTACTCCACCGGTGAAGCAAAATCGCTCCGTTCCCCCGGACGCCGGGAAATTGGTCACGGCGCACTGGCCGAGCGGTCATTGGTGCCTGTGCTTCCCTCGGTGGAAGAGTTCCCCTATGCAATGCGGCTGGTTTCTGAAGTAGTTTCCTCTAACGGCTCCACCTCTCAGGCGTCTGTCTGCGGCTCCACTTTGGCGCTCATGGCGGCAGGCGTGCCGATCAAGGCACCGGTTGCCGGCATTTCCTGCGGTCTGATCACCGCTGAGGACGGTTCTTGGGATACCATGATTGACATTCAGGGTCTGGAGGATTTTTACGGCGACATGGATTTCAAGGTTGCCGGTACTCATAAGGGCATTACCTCCATTCAGATGGACCTGAAGATCGACGGTTTAACCCCTGAGATCATTAAATCCGCCTTTGAAAAGACCCACAAGGGTCGTGACTATATCATTGACGAGATCATTTTGAAGGCGATCCCCGCACCCCGCCCCGAAGTATGCGAAACAGCGCCCAAAATGCTGACGCTGCACATCAAGACAGAAAAAATCCGTGAGGTTATCGGCAAGGGCGGCGAAGTCATTCAAAAAATTGTCGCCGACACCGGCGCTAAGATCGACATTGAGGAAGACGGCACTATTTATATCGCATCGCCCAATGTTGCCAGCGCCAATGCCGCTAAAGCTGCCATTGACGCCATCTGCTTCGAGCCTGAAGTAGGCGCGGTCTATACCGGCAAAGTCACCCGTGTTATTCCTATCGGCGCATTTGTGGAATTTGCACCCGGCAAAGAAGGCATGTGCCACATTAAGGATTTGGATAATCAGTTTGTTGAGAAGGTAGAAGACGTGGTGAAAGAAGGCGACGAGATCACCGTTAAATTCATGGGCATTGACGAAAAAGGCCGCTTTAATCTCTCCCGCAAAGCCTTGCTGCCCAAGTCTGAATTCGATGATCGCTCCAGCCGTCCTGCCCGCAGCGACCGTTTTGACCGCGAAGAGCGTTCCGATCGCCGTCCCCGCCGTCCTTTTGGCAATAAAAAGGACTAACCGTGATTGAACCATCTATCGATAAAAAAGCAAACGAAGCAGTCAATCGGCTGCTTCGTTTGCTTTTAGCCTAATCCAATTATACAATTGCCTATACCATTCAAAAAGCGTATTTAATGGATTATAAATAAGCGCTTGCGGCATTCGTAATAAAACCGACGCGTCTTCAATTCATCGGAAAAGGCGCTCTCTTATGCCTTCCCACTGGTCTCTGAAAACTTTTATCGTTTTTGAAATCAATAATTGCTTTCAAAAATGATCAGAATTTTAAAAAAATTATCTGACCGGAGCCTGAAGCTAAATTTGAACGCATTTTTCTCAGCAAAATGAATGCTGCTTTTAGGCTGTCGAAAAACTATAATCTTTGTCGGCTTGCATAGAAGTTTTGATCGACCTTTTCCAAAAAGGTCGTGGGTTCTTAGGGCGAAGCCCTAAGTCACCCTCCGCAGAGGGTGAAATGCCCGATCCTTCTCTTTGTGTAAGCTTTTTCTCTTGGGCCTTTTTAGGCAAGAGAAGAAGCGGACAAACCAATTGGTTTTTTTGAATAGCGCAATTTATTCCGGACTTTCCCGACAGACTGAAAGCAGCCAATTATCGGTTTGGCATATTTAGTTTACAGGCACCTATCTGGCACATATTTCAATTTGCACACTACTCATTTCATAAGAGCGCTGCGGTCACGTCTTTTATTATTAGCCAATATTCTATAAAACCTTTTTCAATAAAATCAGCAAAATCTATCTATAAACTAAAAAAACATAAGTGTAATTCATTCACGTAAGGCTAAGTATAAACGACGATAAAGCGAAAACAAATAAATACCTATGGCTTGTACTTTTATAATTTGGGTGTTGCTGACAACAAGCCGCAGACCGCCCCCAAAAACAATGTCAGGAGAGTTTCAATTCGGCAAACGCATAGAGAGGACCTTATATTTTCGAGAATATAAGGTCCTCTCTATGCGTTTTTCTTCGTCTATCAGTATAAGCTCTCGGCTACCCGCCTTGCTTTGCTTGATATGGAAAATATCGCAATCACCTCAAAAGCTTTTCTAACTTTATATTCCTTTCTCTCGTTTTTATAATCTGTTATTTTTCAAATATAAACTCATAATTAATGAATAAATGAACACTTTAAAATTTTCTTGACAAATTCAACAAAACATATTATAATAAATTATATTTTTAGAAAAAATCACTAAATTGACAAAATACCTCTTACAATGAACTTAATCCAATCGGCATTGCTGTTTACATTGCTAAACAAGCGTTCTGATTATGATACTATTATAAAGGAGATCAGCTCATGTCTATCGCGCATTTGCGGTTCACCGACTCAGGCGAAACACGGCTTCAAACCTTAGCTGAACATTCCCGAAATGTGGCAAATTACACTTCAAAAACGCTGGAGGAGATCGGTCTGTGTACCACAGGTTATTTGGCAGGACTGCTGCACGATTGCGGAAAAGCTACCGCCGCATTTAACGATTACATAACACGAGCGGCCAAAGGCGAAAAAGTACGCAAAGGCAGCATCAATCACACATTTGCCGGTATAATGCTGTTAAATGAACTGATCAGCCAGACAAATTCATGCGAAAAGCTTACTTTTGAGCTGATCGCCTGCGCTATGGGGTCCCATCACGGTCTGTTTGACGGTATTGATCCAAACGGTAAAAGCGGATTGCTCCACCGTCTTGAAAAAAACGCGGATGAAATTTTTTATCCGGAAGCGCGCCGTACATTTCTTCTGGAATGCGCAAAACCTGATGAAATCACCGGTCTTTTTCAAAAAGCAGCTGCGGAGATCCAGCTATATTACGCGCGTATACGTTCCGTTTCGTGTGTACGAAGCAAGGACGAGCTCGACTATTTCTTTGCGATGACCGAACGTCTGCTGTCTTCTGCCTTGATCGACGCGGACCGCAGAGATACCGCCGAATTCTATGGCACCGGCAGTCGGCTGCCTGACGCTGCGGACAGACCGTTTTGGGATGCGCCGCTGCAAAATTTAGAGGAATGGATAGCAAATTTTTTAGCGAATACCTCCATCAATCAAGCGAGAAAATCCATCTCAGAACGCTGCAAAGCCGCTGCCGCCTTGCCCAATGGCATTTATCGGCTGAATGTGCCTACCGGCGCCGGAAAAACGCTCTCCTCCCTGCGTTACGCACTGACACACGCGAAGCTTTACCGCAGGAAACGTATCTTTTACATTGCGCCTTTGCTTACTATCTTAGAGCAAAATGCCGACGTAATCCGAAATGCCGTAGGCGATCCCCAAATCGTACTGGAGCATCATTCCAACATCATAAAATCCGAACTAACCGAAGAAAGTCTGTCAATATACGAGCTGCTTAAAGAAAATTGGGCGGCGCCCATTGTAATTACCACACTCGTTCAGCTTCTCAACGCGCTGTTTTCAGGGGACACCGCCTGTGTACGCCGAATGCAAGCCCTCACCGGCAGCGTCATCATTATTGACGAGATTCAGTCGCTTCCCCGTAAAATAATTTCCCTCATGAATCAAGCGCTGAATTTTCTTGCGTATATCTGCGGCGCTACAGTAGTGCTCTGCTCCGCTACGCAGCCCTGCTTTGAGGAACTCTCGCACAAGCTGGTATTCGCCCCTTCTTCTCCCGATTTGGTTCCGTATGAGAAAACCCTGTGGCAGATTTTTGATCGCGCCAAGGTGTTCGATCTGACCAAGCCGGGCGGGTATTCCGCAGAGGACACCGCAAAGCTGGCTTACGGTAAGCTATCCGGGTGCGACAGTGTGCTTCTGATCTGCAACACCAAAACCACCGCGCGGCAATTATTTTTCTTATTGCAAAATTTGCGGGAAAACAGCGAAATCTCCTTTAATTTACTGCATTTATCCGCTTCCATGTGCCCTGCTCATCGCCGTGAGGTACTGGGTAATATCGGCAAACCGCCCCGTGCCCAAAAACTGATTTGTGTTACCACGCAAATAGTGGAAGCGGGCGTAGATATTTCCTTTGAATGCGTCATCCGAATGCTGGCAGGCATTGATAATATTGCCCAGGCCGCGGGCCGATGCAATCGGAGCGGCGAATATCATAAAATCTGCGAAGTTGATCTCATCAATGCAGACAGTCAGCTTGAAAACCTTAGTCATTTAGAGGATATTCGCTTATCAAAAGATGCCGCTCAAAATACGCTTTATACCTTTAGAAAAACGCCTGATTATTTTGAATGCGACCTGCTAAGTGAAAAATCCGTCCGAAATTACTATCAATCGCTTTTCCGCGCCCCGGATGTCAAAAAGAAGCTGGATTATCCGATCCCTGACCTGAATACTTCACTGTATAGCATGCTCTCTTGCAATCGTCCTTTTTCCGATATGATCCAATCGGGATCGCCTGCCAAACAGCAAATTCTTAAGCAGGCATTTTCCACCGCCGGAAAATATTTCCGTATTTTTGAGGACAATACCACGGATGTGATTGTTCCCTTTAATCAGGAGGCAAAGCATTTGATTGCGGAGTTATCTTCTCAGTCATTAAAGCAGAACCTTCCCCGTTTAAAAGCCCTGCTGACCGCTGCAAAACCCTACACCGTTTCGCTGTATGATTACGCACTGAATAAATTAGAGAAAACCGGCAGCGTTACTGCAGTGCAGGAAGGATCCGTCTATCTCTTGGCAGAGGGATGCTATCATCCTAACGCGGGAATAGATCCCTCCTACGATCTTCAAAACGCGGCGCTGTTTCTATAAAATCCAAATAGAAAGGAAATGACCCTGCCATGCATGCAAACATTGTGGAATTTGAGGTATTTGGCGATTACGCCCTTTTTTCCGATCCGTTGACCAGAGTAGGCGGTGAAAAGTGCAGCTATCAAATCCCCACCTATGAAGCCCTCAAGGGCGTCCTTCATTCGATCTACTGGAAACCTACGATTATCTGGATTATTGATTCAGTCCGGGTAATGAATAAAATTCAGACCGAAACGAAGGGCATTCGTCCGATTAAGTACAGCGGAGGAAACGATCTGTCCTACTACACCTACCTGAAGGACTGTCGCTATCAGGTGCGCGCGCACTTCATCTGGAACGAAAACCGTCCGGAGCTTGCCGACGACCGAAATGAAAATAAGCATCACAATATCGCCCGCCGAATGATCGAAAAAGGCGGTCGTCGGGATATTTTTTTAGGCACAAGAGAATGCCAAGGCTATGTGCTCCCCTGCACCTTCGGAGAAGGTACGGGCGCTTATGACGATACCGACGAGCTTTCCTTCGGACTGATGTATCACGGAATCACCTATCCGGATGAGGCTTATTCATCCGATACGGCAGGTAAACTATCGGTTCGTTTCTGGCGGCCCGTTATGAAAAAAGGCGTTATTTATTTTCTCCCTCCGCTGGACTGCTCAATTCTGCGGCCCATTCGGGAAATGAGTATAAAACCATTTGGCAGAGAAATCTGCAATTTTAACGGGCTGAATGAGTTTTTCAACGAACTTCGGGAGGTGGAATAATTGGGCTGGATGCAGAAATGTATAGAAACCTACGATCACAACCGTCATATGGTCGGTATCCCGGTAGAAGGAAAATCCACGCTTGCTCCGCTTTACTTTATCAAGCAGAATGCACAGATAGAGGTAACAATTACCGAAGAAGGTGAGTTTAGGGAAGCGCGTGCAATTCCCAAAAAAGACGCTGAAACCTTGATTCCGGTAACCGAAAAATCAGGGCAGCGATCCTCCAATAAATCTGCCCCGCACCCGCTCTGCGACCAGCTTAAATATATTGCGTTGGGACACCCCAACCTTCCTTCACATGAACAGTGCGCGGAAAAATTCAACGCCTACACCGAACTCCTTGAAAAATGGGCTCATTTTTCTGATTCCCACTTCATCGTAGAAGCGGTCTATAAATATGTCATGAGCGGAACGCTGATTTTCGACCTTATCGCTTCCAACATTTTGGAATGTGAGGTAAGCGGGGCACTGAAAAAAGGAAAAATCTCCGGCACTGATCATGAAAAATGTCTGGTCCGCTGGCGGGTTCTGAAAGCTGACGCCATCGGTGAATCTTGGCTGAATCCTGAGCTTGCCGCCTGCTATGCACGCTTTTACATCTCGGAGCTTGCCGACGGAAAATCAACGCTTTGCTACGTTACCGGTAAGCTTGCGCCGTCTGCCGAAGGATTCCCTAAGGGCATCAGTAAATTTGCCAATGAAGCCAAGCTGCTTTCCACCAAAGGCAATTCCGGTTTTACCTATCAGGGCAGATTTAAAGACGCAGGCGAAGCCTTCAGCGTCAGTTCGGAAGCCTCTCAAAAAGCTCATGCCGCTCTTACATGGCTGGTAGCCAATCAAGGAAGGTCTTACGGCAATCGTATCTTTGTTTGCTGGAATCCGGAAGGCAGCAAAGTTCCGTCCTTTGATTCAGATGACCTATACGCGGGACTTTCAGAAGCTCAGCCCGCTATGACGCTGACCATGCCGCAGTATGCGGACCGCCTGCAAAAAGCAATCGCCGGATACCGTGAAGAGCTGGGCGACCGTACAGGTATCATTATCATGACAATGGAAGCCGCAACTACCGGCAGAATGTCTGTAACCTACTATAATGAGCTGCAGTCCTCCGATTATTTGGACCGTTTGCAAAGCTGGCAGGAAAGCTGCTGCTGGTATGATACTAAAAAGGGAGAAATTCGCTCTCCCTCTATTACTGAGATTATACGGTATGCCTATGGAACCGAGCAAACCGGCTCCGTAAAAGCGGACGACCGGCTTCTGAAAGAGCATTCCCAACGCATTTTGCATTGCATTGCGGACGCGGCTCCCCTCCCCTATGACATAGTGCGTTCTATCACGCGTCGAGCCGCGCTTCGGCAGGCTTACAAGGATTCCAACTATAAAAAGCTGCTCTTTGTAGCTTGCGCGCTTATACGAAAATACAGATATGATCAATCAAATAAGAAAGAGGTATTAGAAATGGAACTGGACACCGCCAACACCGACCGCAGCTACCTGTTTGGGCGATTGCTTGCCGTAGCAGAAAAGGTAGAAAGAAGCACTTATTCATGGGAGGAATCATCCCGTGAACCCAACGCCATTCGCTTGCAAACTGCATTTGCTGCCCATCCTATGCGTACATGGGCAATCATCGAAAACGCATTGATTCCTTATTACGAAAAACTGAAACCCGGTTCCCGAAAATTCTATAAAGATCTAATCGGTGAAATTTTTGGGACAATGGATGAATCCTTGCTCCAACAGCTCAATACCCCACTAAAAGACAGTTATCTTCTCGGCTACTATCTGCAGCGCCGTGAACTAAACCGTTCGAATAAAGATGAACCCAATGAAAATACAAATCGTGAAATTCAGGAGGAAAACTAAAATGGCTATCACAAACAAAATCAATTTCGAACTTTTTGTATCGGCAACCAATGCCAACCCCAACGGCGATCCGCTGGACGGAAACCGCCCACGCATCAATTACGACGGTGGATATGGGGAAATTTCGGATGTCTGCATTAAACGCAAAATCCGCAACCGCATGCAGGACATGGGACAAGCCATCTTCGTTCAGACAGACGACCGCAGCGACGACGGCTGTAAGTCGCTGTCCGAACGGGCATCCCAGTTTATTAAAGCAAAAGATCAAGAAGAATACGCCCGTATTGCATGTGAAAAATGGCTGGACGTTCGCTCCTTTGGTCAAGTGTTCTCTTTCAAATCTAAAAATTATAAAAAAAACGGTATTTCCGTCGGTGTTCGAGGTCCCGTTTCCATTCATCAGGCGGTCAGTATCTCTCCGATAGACATTCACTCTATTCAGATCACCAAAAGCGTCAACAGCGAACCCTCTGAGAAAAAATCCTCTGACACCATGGGCATGAAGCATATGGTAAACTTTGGGCTGTATGTCATCAAAGGCTCTGTCAACGTACAGCTTGCCGAAAAAACCGGATTTTCCGAAGAAGATGCCGACCTGCTCAAGGAATGCCTGAAAACGCTCTTTGTAAACGATTCCTCATCCGCGCGTCCCGACGGCTCTATGGAGGTGTGCCGTCTTTACTGGTGGCAGCACAACTGTAAGGACGGACAGTACTCCTCCGCCAAAGTACATCGTTCTGTTCAGGCAGTTTTAAAAGAAGGCATAGATATACCAGCTTCCTTCGAAGACTATCAGATTACAGAAACACCGCTGGAGGGACTTGTTCCCGAAATATATGAAGGAATATAACGAATCCGACTTTCTTCAACTTGCCGGCATTCAGCATTTTGCCTTCTGCCGGCGTCAGTGGGCACTGATTCATCTGGAAGCCCAGTGGCGGGAAAACCTGCGCACCACCGAAGGTCATCTCATGCACGAAAAGGTGCATAACAGTTCCGCCGTCGAAAGCAGAGGAGAGCTGCTTATCGTTCGGGGCATGGCGGTTTCCTCCCGCCGATTAGGAATTTCCGGTCAGTGCGACGCGGTGGAGCTCCGCCGTCAGCCGACCGCTTATCCGGTTGAATACGCCTTCTCTCTGCAAGGACGGACGGGAAAATTCACCGCCCTGCCGGTGGAATACAAGCATGGCAGCCCCAAAGACAATCCCGCCGATCGGCTGCAGCTCTGCTGCCAAGCGCTCTGCTTGGAAGAAATGCTTTGCACGTACATTCCGGAGGGCTGTCTGTTCTACGGTGAAACTCGCCGCCGTCTGAAGGTAGAGCTAACCGCTGATCTGCGGGCGCAGGCAGAAGCTATGCTGACTGAAATGCACGACTATGCCCGCCGGGGCTACACGCCAAAGGTTAAGCGCGGCAAAAGCTGCAATGCCTGCTCGCTGAAAGAAATTTGCCTGCCGCAGCTGATGAAAGAACGCTCTGTACACGCCTATGTCAACGAACATATACTCATACAGCCGGAGGAACCACCATGCGACAACTGCTGAACACTTTATATGTTTTGACCCCCGAACACTATTTAGCGTTAGACGGCGAAACGGTAATAATTCTTTCAGAAGACAAGGAAATTCGGCGCTTTCCCCTGCATATTCTGCAAAGTATCTATTATTTCGGTTATAGGGGCGCCAGTCCCGCCCTCATGGGCGCCTGCGCAAAGCGACAGATCGCACTGGTCTTTATGAAACCTAACGGTCGTTTTTTGGCACGGGTCTGCGGAATGGAACAAGGCAATGTTCTGCTGCGAAAAAAGCAGATGCAGGTGTCTGACCGTCCATCAGAAGGAATTGAAATCGTCCGAAATATGCTGCTGGGAAAGGTTTTCAACAGCCGATGGGTGTTAGAGCGGGCTACCCGGGATCATCCTATACAGGTGGATGTTGATAAAATCAAGGCTATTTCCCGTTATTTACAGGAAATTATGCCCCAAATCTCCGCCTGCGCCGATGCCGATGGGCTACGCGGCATCGAAGGCAAAGCGGCGGAACGTTATTTTTCGGTACTGGATGATCTCATCATTCAAAACAAAGCGGCTTTTCGCTTTGACCGACGAAGCCGCCGCCCGCCGGAAGATCCGGTGAACGCTATGCTTTCCTTTGGTTATTCCATTTTAACCAATGACTGCGCCTCCGCGCTGGAAGCCGCCGGTCTGGATCCTTACATTGGCTTTCTTCATACTGACCGTCCCGGCCGCATGTCGCTGGCGCTCGATCTTATGGAAGAATTGCGCAGCATAGCGGTAGACCGTCTGGTCCTGTCACTGATCAATCGCCGGCAGATTTCGGAAAATGACTTTGAATTTCACCAAAGCGGCGCTGTTTTGCTGAATGAGGAAGGGCGAAAAAAGTGGTTAAACGCATGGCAGACCCGCAAGAAAGAGGAAATTACTCATCCTTTTTTGGGCGAAAAGCTGCCTTGGGGATTGGTGCCCTTTTTGCAGGCTCAACTACTGGCCCGCCATCTGCGAGGGGATTTAGACGAATATCCACCCTTTTTCTGGAAGTGAGAATATTATGTTGGTTTTAATTACCTACGATGTCAGCACAGAGAATACTTTAGGTCGAAAACGGCTGCGAAAGGTTGCCAAAACCTGTGTAAACTACGGACAGCGGGTCCAGAATTCAGTTTTTGAATGCCATGTAGACGCTGCCCAGTACGCGCAGCTAAAGCACAAGCTGTGCGAGTTGATCGACCCGTCCAAGGACAGCCTGCGTTTTTACCAATTGGGCAATCAATATGCCTCTAAAATAGAGCATATTGGTGCTCATCCAACTTATGATGCCGAAGAACCTTTAATTTTATAAAAAACTTTTGTGCGAAACACAAGTAAACATAAAATTACCGGTAAGTTCGCACCGCATTTTAGGCTGTCTTCAGTCCAAAATGCGACCGGCAGACAGATTTATTTGTATATAATTAGTATAAATCGGTCAGTCTGCCATTGCAAAACGTCCAAATTTTGGTTAGTTTTGCCGTCGCTCCCCTCGCGGGGAGCGTGGATTGAAATGTTTTTTTGACGCTTTTTGCACTTTGGGTTTTGAGTCGCTCCCCTCGCGGGGAGCGTGGATTGAAATTTATAACGGCGGTCCGGAGGGACCGCCACTAACACGTCGCTCCCCTCGCGGGGAGCGTGGATTGAAATTTATCAAATTTATCAATGGCTTGTTTCCAATGGTGTCGCTCCCCTCGCGGGGAGCGTGGATTGAAATGGCATGA
>CAZMTU010000047.1:0-15838 GCA_964569225.1 uncultured Lachnospiraceae bacterium
TCAATTCCAACATAAATATCTACTTTTCCTCTGGAAAGGGCATTTTGTACCCTTGTTTTAATTTTTTCCTCCAGAAAGGAGTAGGAGCGTCCCAGCTTTACCTGCGGATCAAAGAAGCGGCTGTTGACGCTTTTCAGCTCGACTGTAATATTCATACCGTCAACGGCGGCGCTCGCTCTGCCGTAAGCGGTCATGCTTTTAGCCATATTTTGACTTCCATCCTTTAATTAATTTAAGCGATAAGAACGCTCAGAAACACTTTATCATCTTAACCGTATTTATTATTATACCGCAGATTTTGTGCCTTGTCAAGATTTTCATCTAAAAAAGAAAGAAGATGTAACGGTTCCTTTATTGATTACCTAAAGATAAGGATGAAAAGCAACGTTGGTAGGACAGACAGGCGGAAGCTTCGCGGTAGTGACGCGCTGCTTAAAGCCGGAATTTTAAATTGGCTGTTGTAAAATTGTTTAAATCACCGCTTTTTTCATTTTTTCGGCACCGTTTGACAGTTTTACGGAAATATTTTCTTTGAACAGCATAAAATGATTGACAAAGCGGGGGAAAAATGCTATAATACCCCCACTTGATTGATGATGAGGTGAACGAGTTTGGAGAAGAAATACAGAGTCGGCATTATCGGCGCTACGGGAATGGTGGGACAGCGGTTTGTGACGCTGCTGGCAGATCACCCGTGGTTCACGGTTACTGCGCTGTTGGCCAGCGGAAGAAGCGCCGGCAAAAGTTATCAGGAAGCGGTAGACGGCCGCTGGAAAATGGCATCTTCCATTCCGGAAGCGGTAAAAGCTATGCCCGTGATGGATGCGGAACAGGTTGACGCGGTAAAGCCGCTGGTAGACTTTGTTTTCTGCGCGATCAATATGCCTAAGGCATATATTCTTGAGATGGAGGAAGCCTATGCTAAGGCGGAAATTCCGGTGGTATCCAATAACAGCGCGAACCGCTGGACTCCCGATGTTCCTATGGTGATTCCGGAAATCAACCCCGAACATCTGTCTGTGATTGAGCATCAGAAAAAGCGTCTGGGAACTCAGCGCGGATTTGTGGCGGTGAAACCGAACTGCTCTATTCAAAGCTATGTGCCCGCTCTTACTTCGCTGCTGGATTATCAGCCTACACTGGTAGTGGCTACTACCTATCAGGCGATTTCCGGTGCGGGGAAAACCTTCCGCGAATGGCCTGAAATGATTGATAACGTGATCCCATACATCGGCGGGGAAGAGGAAAAGAGCGAGCAGGAACCGTTGCGTATCTGGGGCAGTGTGGAAAATGGCGAAGTGGTGAAGGCGGCAGCACCCCTGATTACCACTCAATGTCTGCGGGTTCCGGTATCTGACGGACATACGGCTGCGGTATTTGTGAACTTTAAGGTCAAACCTACCAAAGAAGAAATCATTGAACGCTGGAGAACCTATAGCGGCTTGCCTCAGCAGTTAAAGCTGCCCTCCGCCCCGGCGCGGTTCATCACTTATTTCGAAGAAGATGACCGTCCTCAGTCGGCGCTGGATCGTGATCTGTACGGCGGCATGGGTATCTCAGTGGGACGGCTGAGAGCGGACAGTGCTTTCGATTATAAGTTTGTAGGGCTTTCTCATAATACGCTGCGAGGGGCCGCAGGCGGTGCTGTGGAAATTGCTGAGCTGCTCTGTGCGGAAGGCTATATCACTGCAGAAGACTGATCTAAGTTAACCGTTTTTCGGTCAAATAAATGATACAGGCGATTTTTACGGTATTTGCAGTGCTGTAAGAATCGCCTGCTTGAGAAAAAGCAGCTAAGGAGAAATGATATGAAGTCACAAGACGAACAGTTAAATACCCGTCGGAATGACTGTTTTCCTGCTGTTTGCAGGGAAGAAACGGTTTTGGACCGAACCATATCCGGACAGACTATTGAGAACGGGAATTATACAGACAGCAGGTTTGAACGGGTAACTTTTGAAAATTGCCGTTTGACCGGCAATATTTTTCGCCGCTGTGATTTTGTAGAGGTTCGCTTTGTGGGGTGTGATCTTTCCGGCGCGGATATGGAGCAGAGCTATTTCAGCGGCTGCTTGTTTGAACAGTGTAAATGCGGCGCGGCAAGATTTGGTGAGAGCTACTGGAAGGATTCTCGGATGATCGGTTGCCGGGCTGAAAATATGGATTTTACCGGAAGTAAATGGAAGAATTGCCTTTTTACAGATTGCCGTTTCAAAGAAGCTTTTTTTGCGGAAAGCACATTGAAAAACAGTCCCTTTAAAGACTGTGACCTTTCGGGTGCTTCCTTTTTTCGTACCTCGCTTGCAGGAATGGATTTGCGAAGCTGTACGGTTGACCGAATTGTAGTGGATGATCGGTTAAATGAACTGAAGGGCAGCATTATCAGCCCGCTGCAGGCGGCTGGGCTGATCGGACGGTTAGGCATACGGGTAGAATGGGATCAGGATCAATGAAAATAGATAGAAAAAATGTTCGAATAGACATTCAGGAAGCGGATTGCGAGCATTGTCTTTACTATGATTGGGATGAGGACGAAGAAGCTATGGTTTGTCGGATGAATTTAGACGAGGATGAGTATTACGGATTCCTTTCGGCGGGCAAAAAGCGCTGCCGCTATTTTCGTTTTTATGATGAGTATAAAAGCGTGCAAAAACAAATTTGAAACCTGCCGGAGATCCCTCCGGCAGGTTCAGGCGGGTGAAAAACTATAATTGTTTGGCAGCTTGCACAAAAGTTTTGATCGACCTTTTCTCAAAAGGTCGTGGGTTCTTAGGGCGAAGCCTTAAGTCGCCCTCCGCAGAGGGCGAAATGTCTGTACTTTCTCTTTATTGTGAGCTTTTTCTCTTGGACCTTTTTAGGCAAGAGAAAAAGCGGACAAACGAATTTTTGCATTTTAGTGAATAACGCAATTTATTCTGGATTTTTTTGATAACTTAAACCTGCCGGAGATATCTCCGGCAGGTTTATTTGGCGTTTGAATGAGCCCACTGTATAGCAGAATCTGTTCTGAGTCTTTCGGCAAGGACATAAAATAGCCTAAACGGGTCAATGCAACCGTTTGGGGAAGGAAGATTCCATGAAAAGATTATTGGTTATACTGGGGACTCGACCGGAAGCAATCAAGCTATGTCCGTTGATAAAGGTACTGAAAGAAAGAAAGTGCGTGCAGACGATGGTGTGCGCTACCGGTCAGCACAGCGGCATGACTGATGAGGTGCTGGATTTTTTTGGGATAGCGCCTGATTGGCGTTTGTCGGTTATGCGGGCGGGACAACCATTGGAAGCGCTTACCGCCCGTCTGCTGACTGAACTTACCGCGGTGTTTTCGGACGCAAAATCCGACAGTGTATTAGTACAGGGCGATACGGTAACGGCTTTTGCGGGCGCGCTTACCGGCTTTTATCAAAAGCTCCCGGTGGCGCATGTGGAAGCGGGACTTCGCTCCGGACGGTTGGATGCGCCTTTTCCGGAAGAAATGATTCGCCGGACGATTACAATGCTTGCCTATTGGCATTTTGCGCCTACCGAACAGGCGAGGGCTCATTTGCTGTATGAAGGTGTTTTGCCGGAACGGGTATGGGTGACGGGAAATACAGGGATTGACGCGCTGCGTTATTCGCTGTGTCAGCCTTGCTGTCTGACTGAAGCGGCATGGGCGGGAAACGGACTGTTGATTTTGCTAACCGTTCACAGACGGGAAAATATGGGGGTTCCGATAGAGCATATTTTCAGAGCAATACGGCGGGTTACGGAGGAAAATCCATCTGTAAAAATTATCTGCCCGTTGCATCCGAATGAGCTTATTCGAAAAATGGCTGAGATAATTTTGGGCGGTCATCCGAGAATTTTGCTTACGGAACCTTTGAAGTTGCCCGATTTTCATCAGCTTCTTGCCAAATGTTATTTGGTTGTGACCGACAGCGGTGGCATCCAGGAGGAAGCAACTTATCTCGGAAAACCGGTGCTGGTCGTGCGGGAAATTACAGAGCGCTCCGAAGGCGTATCTGCCGGCGGATTGACAGTAACAGGCATCGAAGAAGGGGCTATCTATACCGCTTTGTGCCGGCTGCTGACCGATCAGACACTTTATCGCCGCATGAGCAGCGGAAACTGTCCCTATGGAAGTGGGAATGCTGCTCGGCGGATTGCAGATATTCTGTGCGGTCAAATGGAAAACGGCAATGTACAGCTGAAATCCAAAGAACTGTATTCAATTGGTGAGCACGCTAAAAATGCTTTTAAATGAACGAAGTTTAAGTATTTGAAAAGTTCCGCCGGTTTGCGCTTAGCGTAAGCCGGCGGATTTCATGCAAAAAGTTTTGTTTCTGATTCGCAAGTTAAGTTTGCGTTTGAATGTGCTCGGGCGGCAGTGGACGAGGAGATAAATTGTTTGCTTTAAGCGCGGCTTCGGAAATCTGTTCAAAAAAACGCATTGCGGGCGATATAAACTTATTTTTATGATGAATCAGTGAGATGCTGCGTTTCAGCGGCAGACGATCGATTGTCAGCCTTAAGAGTGAACCGTCTTCAAGTTCCGATCGAATCAGTCCCTCCGGCAAAATGGCGATCCCCAGCCCTTGGCGGGCGGCCGATTTCAGTACCTCGACCGAAGTGCTTTCCCATGCGGGAGTAGCTTCCAAGCCTTGGGTCGCCAGTGCGTTTCGGAACAGCTCGGAAGCGCCGCAGCGCGTTTCACGCATCAGAAGGGGGTAGCGAAGCAGCGCTTCCGGCGACAGTTTATCGATGCGGGCGGCGGGGTAGGTCGGAGCGCAAACGGCGCTCAAGTGGTCTTCCGCCAGCATTATAACATTAAGCGCCGATGTATGGAGAATGCCTTCTACCAGCGCTGCGTCCAGCTTGTTATCAAGAATCGCTTGCTCGATCGCATCAGTTGTGTCAATTTGTACCCGGATTTCCAGATCAGGAAAGGCTTCTTGCATTCGGCGTACCAGCGCGGGCATATAGGCGGCGCCGACGGTAACGCTGGCGGCGAGGCGGAGCAGTCCCTGCTGATCGGGGCTGGAAAACTGCTTTTCCATTTCATCGGAAACTTCTATGAGATGTCTTGCATAGCCTAAAAAACGCCGCCCGTTTTCGGTAATGTGCAGCCGTTGACTATACCGTTCAAACAGCCGGATGCCGTAATGCTCCTCCAGTTCACGGATGGCAACGCTGACCGTGGGCTGCGCTATGTAAAGCTTTTCCGCGGCATGGGTGATGCTTTCGTTTTCCGCGACGGCAATAAAAATCCGCATATGTCTGAGTGTCATATAGTTATCGGGAGAAATCTCCCAGGTTTGTTGAATTCAAACCGTTTTTCCTTCCATGATTATAGCTAAAATATTAATAACTTTATTATATTATAGTATTTTACGAATGAGTTGTCAAGGATTATAATATAAACAGTTCATTTTTGATTTATATAAAGCGGATAAAGCGGGGGAGGGCATATGAGCAGTAAAGCCAAACGTTATGCGCTGCTTTTTTTATATACCGTGAAGATCAGCGCGTTTACCTTCGGAGGCGGCTATGTGATCGTATCGTTGATGAAAAAACAGTTTGTAGATAAGCTGCATTGGCTTACCGAAGAAGAAATGCTGGATTATACAGCGATTGCACAGTCCTCTCCAGGCGCCGTGGCGGTGAATGCTGCTATTCTGGTGGGGTATAAAATCGGTGGAATTCTGGGTATGGCAGTGGCTGTATTGGGGACGGTGCTTCCGCCGCTTACACTGCTGACGGTGCTTTCATATGCTTATACCCGATTTATTACTGTAAAGGCGGTGCAATATGTGCTGTTGGGAATGAAGACGGGGGTAGCAGCGGTGATCTGCGATGTGGTATGCGGTCTGACAAAAGCGGTTTGGCGGGAAAGCAAATGGATGGCGCTTGCGACAGCGGCTTTTTCCTTTCTGCTGGTCAGCTTTCTGTCGGTGAATGTGATTTGGATAGTGGTGATCTGCGGTTTGTTTGGCGCTTTGAAATATGGGAGGAGGAAAGATCCGAATGATCCTGCTTAAACTGTTTTGGGCTTTCCTTCAAATCGGACTGTTTTCCATAGGCGGAGGCTTAGCGGCAATGCCTTTAATCCAATCGTTGGTATTGGAGAAGAACGGATGGATTACCGCCGCTGAATTTTCCGATTTGATTACAATTTCTGAAATGACTCCCGGTCCTATCGGAATCAATGCGGCCAGTTTTGTAGGTGCTCGGATCGCCGGTATTCCCGGAGCAGTCTGTGCTACGCTGGGGTTTATTCTGCCTGCGTGTCTGATCGTATCATTGATTGCTTGGCTTTATGTGAAATACAGTGAACTGAACTGGTTAAGCGGCGCGCTTCGCGGACTGCGTCCCGCTGTAGTTGGGATGATCGCCAGCGCTGCGCTGACATTGCTAACGAATGCTTTTTGTGCTCCAAATGCGACTGCTTTTTTGGGAATAGATTGGGCAGCGGTTTTGCTCTTTCTTATTTGCTTCTGGCTGCTTCGCAAATCGAAGCCGAGTCCAATTTTGGTCATGTGCTTGTCTGGAGCTGCCGGTTTTGGAATTTATACACTGACTGATTTACTTTGAATGCAGGCGGACAGAAGCGTATTTCTTGATGACAAATAAAAACCGGGCATGGAAAATGGCGGCTTGATATCAGATTTCTTTATAAATTGATTTCGGACAGGCTTTCGATTAAATTGTTCATTTTTCGTTCTTTTGATTGCAAAATATATTTAAAAAATCGTTTAAAAACAGTTGACAAAATATTCATATTTTGATATAATCAAAGCAGAAAACAAGGAGAGGAAGAAAAGACATGTTGATAAAATGGACTGCTTTTCTGCTGGAAAACCGCCGCTTTATTGATTTTGTTACCGGGAATACTGTATTCTGGCTGTCTGCTCTCGGGCTTGTGGCGGCAGGAGGGTGGGTTTTGCTCATGCGTTCCAGAAATCACCGAATGTAAAAATCTTTCAGACTATTGACAGAATAAACAAAATATGCTACACTTAGCCTGGATAATCAATTCTGAAAAACTGAAATAATTGAATTACAGAATTGTCGATTGGAAGAACATCGGCGGTTCGGTATCAATCGGTTTTGTTTGATGATGCGATGATGTTAAAGAGAGGAATGATAGCTTTTATGAAAAAAATACCTGTTATATTACTATTGACGGCGGCATTGCTGCTGTCTGCCTGTCAGTCTGTCGGATCTGTAAATACTGATGCCGGCGATGATTCGGTTTCTGCAGCAGAGACCACTGATTCCGCGGCAGAAAATCCTGCCGAACCTGGAACAACTTCGCCCGATGAAGCTGAAGCACCTGATGGTCCGAATGACGAGGAGTCTACAGACGAGGAGTCTACAGAAGATGAGACGTTTAAAGCTTTGCTGGCAAAATATCCGATTGTTTCAGCTCCGTCCGGTATTTTTGCTTCTTCTGATTCAGCTAAGCTGATCGCCGATGCCGCTGAAAAGGTTGCAGCGATGGAGGATGGCGTTTTGCAGATCAAAGCGTCTGTAGACATGAATCTGGGCGCCATAGGCAATCAGAACGAAAACTTTACAATGACGCTTAAGAAGATCGATGGCGCATATCAAAGCGTTACCGAAACGGTGTCTTCCTCTAATGGGGAAAGCGATAAATCTATTGAAACGGTACTGTATGTTGACGGGTGTTACTATTATCTTTATGAAATTGAGGGAGATGAGGAGTCTACTGTTAAGTATAAGGTACCGCTGACCGCAGAAAAATTTAAGGAATATATATCCGGCGAGTCGGGAAATATCAGTGATGTGGACCTTGGAGAGATCGCCGCGCTCTTTGGCAAAGCTATGAAAAATTATGCGGGGATGACTGAGGACGGCGGATGTACTTATTTTGCGCATGGCTATAACGCGTCTGACTTGAGTGATCTTGCGTTGTTCGAGGATATGCTCCTTGAATCCGGCGAACTGCTTACTGAAGATAGCTTATCCAATATTTCAATTGTTTTTTCATTGGATAAGGATGGCGCACTTCGGGGGCTGTATTTTGATCTTCCGTTGGAGATCTCCATCAGTGAAGGCGGATTTTCCATGAGCATGTCTATGGCTATCAATTTTGAGATCACTGTTCAATCCGTTGTGGAGGGCGACAAGATTGAAGCGCCCGCCGATGCCGACAGCTATGAGCTGTGGACAGAGGATGATTTGTTTATATCGGACGATTATTGGGATGACTGGATGAATGACGGAGACGAAAATGTGTAAATCAGTTTGAACTTGGACATATTTTCAAAAGGGCGCTTTGAAAGGCGTCCTTTTTTTTGAGAAATCGCCAAGAATTTAGTGAATATTCACAGCAAGTTCACAATTGGAATGTAAAATACCGATATGTTAATTTTATGTAAAAGGAATCCGGTAAAGATCGCGGGGTGAGTGCAGTTGCCGATTTCAGTCTTCAAGCGGTATGAAAAGAAATTTCTGCTGAATATGAAGCAATACCGGGAAATTATGGATTTTCTTCAAGCATATATGACTTTTGACCAATATTGCATAGATGAAAAGGTATACAGCTTGTTGAATATTTATTATGATACACCGGACAATCTTCTGATTGAACGATCAACGGAGAAACCGTTGTACAAGGAAAAACTGAGACTTCGTTCTTATTTTCCGCCGACGGATGAAAATTCAAAGGTCTTTTTTGAGATTAAACAAAAGTATGATGGTTGTGTGACCAAGCGAAGGGTTGTTATGACTTATGGAGAAGCGCTGGAGTTGACTCAAACGCATTGTCCACCCCAAAAGCTGAAGGATGACTCGTATATCAATGTGCAGGTGACGAAAGAGATCGCTAAAATGTTTGAGCGATATCCGGGACTGGCGCCTGCCACCTTTATTGCATATGATCGGATCGCCATGTTTGGCAAGGAGGACCCGGAGCTTCGGATTACTTTTGACCGGAACATTCGCACCCGACGGGAAAATCCCACATTTGAATACGGCACCGATGGGGAACAGCTTCTTCCGTCCGGAAAAATTTTAATGGAAATTAAGATTCCCTACACTATGCCCCTATGGTTAGCGCGGTATTTGTCGGAACGAGGGATATTTAACTCAAGCTTTTCAAAATACGGGAAGGAATATGAGTACCGTGTGACTGAAAATAAAAACAATATTACGGCACTTACGGAGGATTAAAAATGTTTGTGATTGAAAATGTTTTGGACAACAGTCAGTTTACAGTGGGCGCGTTGCTGGCGGTACTGGGAGCTGCGTTGGGTTGTGGACTGATTATAAGTCTTGTTTATCTGTTTACCTATCGGAAGGAAGATTATTCAAAAGGACTTTCGATTACGCTGATATTGCTCCCCGCGCTCGTATCTATTATTATTATGATGGTTTCCTCAAGCTGGAGTACAGCTTTCGGTGTTGCCGGCGCATTTTCCCTGATCCGCTTCCGCAGCACGCAGGGCAATCCGAAGGATCTGGCATACATATTCTCCGCTGTGACGATCGGATTGGCATGCGGCAAAGGCTATTTATTGGCAGCCGCTATTTTGGTGGTCGTACTTTGCGCCGTTATTCTGATCCTTCACTTTATCGGCTATGCGAATCCCAGACAGCCCAAAATGAATCTGAAAATAACCATTCCCGAAAGCTTAAATTATAGCGGCGTTTTTGATGAGGTAATGCAAAAATACACCAGTAATTTTAAGTTGGTAAAGGTAAAATCCACCAATTTCGGTACGATGTTTGATCTCACCTTTATGATCGTGTTTAAAAAGGAGGCAGATCAAAAGGCGTTTATGGATGATCTGCGCTGTCTGAACGGAAATCTGAATATCATGCTGCAGGATCATGTTTACGATCCGGATATACTGCTCTAAGCGAGCGCCCAATTGAAAACTGCAAATGAAAAAACTGTTTTTTATTTTTCAAATCCTGATACTGACAGCAGGCATGCTTTTAATGGGGGCATGCGAAAAAAAAGGCGGGTCAGGCGCGCTGCCTGATCTCAGTAATCCTATACACATTGCGATTGAGATCGCAGAATACGGAACCATTGAAGCGGATCTCTATCCGAATGTGGCTCCCATTACCGTTTCGCATATCGTATCGCTGATTGAAGAAGGTTTTTATGATAATCTGACCTTTCACCGAGTTATAGCAAATTTTGTGATTCAGGGCGGCGATCCTACCGGAACCGGACGCGGCGATTCGTCGCAGGAAAAAATCAAAGGTGAGTTTTCGGAAAATGGCGTGGTAAATAATCTTTCCAATACCCGTGGAACCTTAGCGATGGCGAGAACCGACCAAAGTATGGACAGCGCCACCTCCCAGTTTTTTATCAACTTGGCTGATAATACTCATTTAGACGGAAAATATGCCACTTTTGGGATGGTGACTTCCGGAATGGAGGTTGCGGATTCGATTTCAAAGATAAGCACTGATTCGCAGGGCTTTCCGGAGAAAACGGTAGTTATTAATTCCATCAGAATAGTAAACGGCTAAAGCGTGAGAATGCTGTATACCGGATGGAGCAGAAAGGAATAGATATAGATGGTTATTCTTGAATTTGAAAAGTTTGGAACGGTCAAAATTGAGTTAGCGCCTGACGCGGCCCCGATTACTGCGGCGCATTTTGAAAAGCTGATAAAGGACGGCTTTTATGACGGTCTTACCTTTCACCGGATTATCAAAGGATTTATGATTCAAGGCGGCGATCCTACCGGAACCGGCTACGGTGATCCTACGCAGGAAAAAATTAAGGGTGAATTTAAAGCCAACGGAGTCAATAATCCTTTGCATCATGCCAGAGGAGTGATTTCAATGGCGCGATCTCAAAATCCTGACAGCGCCTCTTCTCAATTTTTCATCTGCCATGTGGACTGTGCTTATTTAGACGGTCAGTACGCGGCTTTCGGCAAGGTTGCGGAAGGAATGGATGTCATTGATCAGGTGGCTTCGGTCAAGACCGATTTCAGTGATAAACCGCTGGAACCGGTGGTTATTCGGAAGATGTATATTGAATAATACAAAAGCGAGGAGGGCTTTCTTATGGGGAAAGCCCTCCTTGCTGATATATAAGCAGTGAAAAATGAGGGATGGTTATGATCAAGCCATTTTTTCGCTAAGCTGTGCACCGCCCAGAATGTGAAAGTGCAGATGCGGAACGCTTTGGCAGGCGTCTTTACCACAATTAGAGATGATTCGATAACCGTCAACTAACCCGGCGTCATGGGCGATCTGCGGAATTTTTTCGAAAATAGCGGCGATGATATGGCTGTTTTCAGGCGTAATTTCCGCGGCAGAAGCAATATGTACCTTTGGAATAGCCAGTATATGTATGGGCGCCTGAGGCTGGATGTCGTGAAAAGCAAGTAAAGCATCATCCTCGTATACCTTGCGGGATGGGATTTCACCTGCAATGATTTTACAGAAAAGACAGTTCATGATAAAATTACCTCCGAATTGAATTCAAGAATAGTGTAGCACAAATACAGAGAAAATGCAAGGGTGGACATGACATTTGTTTTTTTATTGATTAAAATGGAAAAAGCGGCTTTATAAATTCAAAAAAGCGAAAGCTGGAGGATATAATATGACCGAGTTTTAAATAATGTTCAGCTTTTTCGAAAAAAATTTCATCTGTGAATTGACAGAAGCGTAAAAATGAGTTATAATAAAAATGAATTTTTCGGAACATAAAGTTTATACGTCGGTAATGATGATTAATCCGATCTTGATCCGATGCGCATACTAAGTATTCCGAACAGTTCTATTATATCAAGCCCCGCAATGCGGAGAGCAAAATACAGGTTATTTGCTGCAAAGGAGATTATTATGAAAGTAACCAAAGAATCGATTATCGGCGATGTACTGGATTATGACATCGACACCGCAGAGTTCTTTTTTGAAATCGGAATGCATTGCTTAGGATGCCCTTCTTCCAGAGGTGAGTCTATTGAAATGGCTTGCATGGTGCATGGCACTGACCCGGAAGAATTGGTAGACAAGCTGAATCAGTATTTTGAAAGCAAAGCATCCAAATAAACAGGAGGAGGCGAACCGAAGGGTTCGCCTTGTTCCTCAAAGAATGCCAAAGCTGTCGCCGAGGCTGCAGGCAGTTGCGGAACTGGTTAGGAACGGTGCGGCGGTTGCCGATATAGGTACAGATCATGCATATCTGCCTATTTGGCTGGTAGCTTCCGGTATTTCCACTCGGGCAATTGCCTGTGATTTAAGAGAGGGACCGCTTAGGCGGGCTGCGGCGAATGTGGATGCCTGTGGATTGTCACAGCAAATTGTATTAAAGCAAACAGACGGGCTGACAGGACTCAACAGCTTCGCGCCGGATGATATTTTGATTTGCGGAATGGGCGGGGAACTGATTATCCGGATTCTGGAACAGTCGGTTTGGGTTTGTGATTCTAAAATCCGGTTGATCCTACAGCCAATGACGGCTGCAGACCGTCTGCGCTGTTGGCTTTGTCGCAGCGGTTTTAAGATCGATGCTGAATCAATGGCACAAGAGGATAATCGAATTTACGAGATTATTGCGGCGCATTACAGCGGTCAAACGTCAGAATTAAGTGAAGCCCGTGCAATCGCGGGCTTTGCGCCTCAGGGGAAGCTTTTTGACATAGCGCTTAACCGAAAGCTTGCACGTTTGCAAAAACAAATTGATGGGTGGCAGGCGGCAGGGAAAGACACTACCGATCTGTGCCGATTGAAGGATGAACTGAATGAATTGCTGTCAGATGATCTGTAATATTTGGAACAGGTAATTTTGTGTTTCTATTAATATAAAAATTAAAGGAGAAGGGACAATGACAATAGCTGAGCTGTACGCTGCGCTGGATGAGAAGATACCCGCCGCGTTGCGCTGCGCGTGGGATCACGACGGCTTGATGTGTGCGCCTGAACCGAAAGCGTCGGTCAGACGGGTTTTGTTGACATTGGATGTCAGTGAAGCGGCGGTGTCCTATGCGGTTGAGGAGAAGGCGGATTTGATTGTTTCTCATCATCCGCTGCTTTTTCGACCGGTGGGAGAGGCGCATCCGGGGAATGCCGCAGGGCGAAAGCTGATCCGTTTAATTCAAAATCAAATTGCTGTCTTCTCCTTTCACACGCGGCTGGACCGGATGGAAGGCGGTGTGAATGATGTGTTGGCGGAGCGATTGGGGCTTTGGCAAACTGAAGTGTTTGGAGATGAGGAAACGCCTGAGATCGGCAGAATCGGTTGGGCAGATGAAACTACTGTGCAGGCATATGCCGCAAAGGCTGCAGCTCAGTTGGGAACGCCTGCGATTTTGACGGTTGATCTTGGGAAACCGGTTAGAAGAGTTGCGGTTGTGGGCGGAGACGGAAAAGATTTTCTTGCTGCCGCTAAGGCTGCAGGCGCTGATCTTTATTTGACCGGCTCACTGTCTTATAACAGTTTGGTGGATGCTGCCGATATAGATCTTCAGATTATTGAAGCGGGGCATTTTTATACCGAAAATCCGGTATTGGATCGGTTAGGCGAATGGATCAAAGCGCTTTGTCCGAAAGTCGAGTTGCTTTATTTTGACAGTAATCCGGCGGCCTATAGTACGGATAGATTTTAGCTTTTTTTGTTTACAAAAAATAAAAACTTGCTATAATGATAGAGTAGACTACTGAATTGAGCAGAATACGGAGGAATTTCTTTTGATTATTCAATTGGAAGAAGCAAAAATTAAACTCAGAGGCATGCGTAAGGATTTGGAAGAACTGGGGCAGGCGCTGAGAGTGGAGGAAGCCAAAACAAAAATAGAAGAGCTGGAGGAGCTCACTTACGATCCTAATTTTTGGTCGGATCAAGCACGTTCCAGCAAAATTTTGCAGGAAATCAAGCAATTAAAGGATAAAGTGGAGCGTTACAACAAGCTGAACGGTCTTTTAGAGGATACACTTTCGTTGGCTGAACTTGCAATTGAGGAAAATGACGAGTCTTTCACAGAAGAGGTGCTTGCCGGTGTAGCGGAAGTGGAAAAAAAAGAAGAAGAGGAAAGGCTTGCCGCACTGCTTACCGGTGAATATGATTCGCTGAACGCAATTCTGTCCTTTCATCCCGGCGCAGGCGGTACTGAAGCGCAAGACTGGGCTCAGATGCTTTACCGGATGTATACCCGGTGGGGTGAACGCCATGGTTTTAATGTCAAGCTGTTAGACTGGCTGGACGGAGAAGAAGCGGGCATTAAGAGCGCAACGATCATGATTGAAGGGCTGAATGCTTACGGCTACCTGAAGAGCGAAAACGGTGTTCATCGGCTGGTACGCGTGTCGCCCTTTGACGCTTCCGGCAGACGGCAGACTTCTTTTGCGTCGGTAGAAGTAATGCCTGAATTTCAGGATGACGGATCTATTGAAATAAAAGACGACGAAATTGAAATTACCGCACATCGTTCCAGCGGTGCAGGCGGGCAGCACATTAACAAAACCGACTCGGCGATTCGAATTGTACATTTGCCTACAGGAATCGTGGTAGGCTGTCAGACCGAGCGCAGTCAGCTTCAAAATAAGGAAACTGCGCTGAAAATGCTGAAAAGCAAGCTGATGGAAATTAAAATGCGGGAAAAACTGGAAAAAATAGAAGATATTAAGGGTGTAAAGACCAATATTGAATGGGGAGCCCAGATACGTTCCTATGTATTTATGCCTTATACGCTTGCTAAAGATACCCGTACAGGATATGAGAACGGCAATATTCAAGCAGTAATGGATGGCGATTTAGACGGATTTATCAATGCATATCTGAAAATGAATGCGAAATAATCGGTAAAATCGTTTACTTTGCCGGAAAGGGTGATTTTACATGAAAAAAATTTTGCGGCAAACGCATTTTTACATCGGCGTTGTTTGCATTATGCAGGCGGTACCGTTTCTGATTCTTTTTTTTAGTCAGTGGAAAAAGCGTAAAAGTCTGTCAGCGGCATTTTTGGCGATCGCACTGAGCGGCGCGGCGTTAGGCGGCGTATTGGTTGCGCGGAATGTCAGGCAGGAAACCAGCAGATGGGATTTGCTGGATGCGCTTTGCAATGAATATCTGCTCAGCGAGGAAGAAACTGTATACAGAGACGACGAAAACTAATTTTTATGTATATGCGGGGCAGGGTGATCTTCTGCTCCGCAGTGTTGCCCGTCCAAAAGGAACAAATTTGCGCATCGTTTTGGGAGTGAACTTTCATATGGATGGGAAGCTATGAAATTTTTTCAATTTGTTCACAACAAAAAAACGAAAACGCTTGCATAAATTCTTCTTTTGTGTTATAATAAAACTGCCCGAAAGAGATGCTTGATCGGGCGCATTTGTGCTATCATAGCGCATATCAGCAGGATGTGAAATAAGACCATACCGGCCGGGGAGGCAGCGGTGCCCTGTACCTGAAATCCGCTATAGCAGGGGTGGTTTCCATATTTGAGGGCTGATGATGTGTGGTCTGCACTGTAATTTGCGTGTTGAAGGATGGGTCCTGTGCAATTGATGACTTCGAACCATGTCAGGTGGGGAACCAAGCAGCATTAAGAAGTATGTTCAATGTGCCACAGGCTCGCCTGTCCCGAGCGGAAATTGCTTTTCACGCACATATGATCCGTTCGATTTTGTGGTGTATGGTCTTATCTTGCATCCTGTTTTTTGGAAGGAGAGATTTTCTTGCATCAGGCATTATACCGAAAATGGCGTCCCAAATCTTTTTCGGATGTTTGCGGACAGGAACATATTACCTCCGTCCTTGCGTGGCAGGTGGCGAACAATAAGCTGAGCCATGCTTATTTATTTTGCGGTTCCAGAGGTACCGGGAAAACAACCTGTGCTAAGATTTTGGCGAAAGCG
>CAZMTU010000048.1:0-15774 GCA_964569225.1 uncultured Lachnospiraceae bacterium
TTGTCGAGTTTCTCTTCATCGTTTTTTTGCTCCATTATCGTTTGTTCGCAGATCAAGCACACTTGCCGCCCTTCGGGGATTTCGGCACCGCAAACCAAGCATCTGTCTGTGTTCATTTTTTCCCTCCTCTCTTACATTTTAGGGGTGATGCATACACCACCCCTTTTGGCTACCATATTGTGTATACCGTTTTGCATTCGTCGTTTCCAAATTCTGTAATCAATAACACTTCTTTGCAAGGGATATATCCATACAAGCCGAAAAGAACCAGCCGAATCTTGCCCTTGTAGCGGTAGCTCAGATTGTGCTTACTCAACTTTAGGTCAGAAATATATCGCCAATCTCCCAAAGGCGCATCGGCGATATACAAGTTTTGATCTTCTCTGATTGAGATTCGCTTATCTGCATCTTCCGCCAGCACTTGGTCAAGCAGTGGGCGCAGGATGCTTTCCAATCTTTGCTGCGCGGCCTCCCTGCTGTGCGCTTCACTGTCCAATCCTTTCACTTAACTCCCTCCTTTTGCCTTGATAGACAGTGCAGCTCAGCGTAAATCGCTGCGGCTGTTAATTCGTATACCTGACACGGGTCATACAATGGGACTTGCCTGTATTTCCCATACATTCGGACTGTTTCATAGCCGGACACCCGCAGAAATCCTGATTTTTCCAGTTGTTTGACCTCTGGGTGTGTAATGCCAAACCGCTGCTGTATATCTATCGCCCTGACGCCTATGTGTTTACACGCACACAAAATGCTCTCCAAATCTAACTGTGTCCGCAGCAGCCGGTAGATTTCTTCTTTTGTCCTATTCGGTTTGACATCAATGCCGTTTTTAACTGCCAGTCTAACCAAATCGTCTTTCATGACGGCGCTTTTCGTACCTCTGTTGGCACAGATTTGCCGATGAATGAACTCTTCGGCAGTGGCAAATTGATCTAAGTAGCTTGACATTTCAGTTTCCTCCTATCCTTTCAGTTACGATTTTAGCAATATAATTTGCAGCTTCATTCAGCTTTTCGCCTTCCACCATCCATGCGTCCTTAGCCAGCGCCGCTTGAATCTTAATGGCGTTATATCGGACATCGTCGTCGGACAATTCAGCTGACACGCCGAAGTTCAGTATAGCAATCCATCCGCCGCCTGCATGATTGCCAAAGGCACACAGAAAGCTGATACCGCCGTAGTCGATGGTCATCTCCTGCGCTGTAATGGGATAGGCGGTCGGCTGCTTTACCTCGGCGGAATCTTCGGCGGGTGCTGCTTCGGGCGTACCGTCAAGCGTTAGCTGGGTAGGTTCCTCTGTAATTTTGCTGATGGGCTTACGCATTGCCTGACTGTTGTGTGATTGAGAACTCTTAGAATCTGAAAACTTCACCTGAGGTGAAGTTTTTGCAAGCCGTATGGGTGCTTCCTGTGATACTTCGGGAACCGAAAACTTCACCTCAGGTGAAGTTTTTGTTGACCGTATGGATGTTTCCTGTGATACTTCTGAAGATGAAAACTTCACCTCAGGCGAAGTTTTTTCTTCAAGGGAAGTGTCTTTTATCTCTTGGTAGGTTTTATTGATGTTGGTAACTTGTGAAAGTTCTGCGGGAGAAAGTTCTTCGACCAAACGCTTGTATTTCACAATTTGCTTTTCTCCAACCCCCATCATCTGTGCGATACCTCTGCCAATACCGCCCCGATAGATGCCCAGCCGCTTCAGCTCCCGAAGCTGCGTGTCAAGCTCCTGATAGAGCAGCAGCCGCTTTGCTGCCGAATACTCACGGGCGTCGATGTTTGCAAGTACCGTCATCGCCCCGATCATGGCGTCGGGCAAATTGTCATAGACCACGCAGGGGGCGTGTGTCCAGCCCAGCTGTTGCAGCGCCTTATACCGCCGCTCACCTGAGATCAGCACATATTCATTCTCGCCGGTCTGATTCACCACTAAATTGTGCAGCAGTCCGACGGTGGCAATGTCGTCCGCCAGCCGCCGGACATCTTCGGCACTGTCCTCGGCGGCGGCAGCGTTTTTGGGGTTCAGCCTGATCTGCGCCAGTGCAACAGATGCGCTCTTGGAGCGGATGAGGTTATCGCTCAGCGCATCCAGTGTTTTTTCTTTCCGTTTACCCATATTCTGCTTAATTAAATCCATTTTGTTCATCTTATCACCTCCAAAAGTTCATTCGTGAAATCGGTGTAATCAATGGCAGCCTTGCTCTTGCGCTCGAATTGATGGACGGGCATATGTGCAGCAGCCGCTTTGCCGATAGCGGAATTCTTGCGAATCGTGGTTTCAAAAACATGGAAATCGCACTGCTCTTTCAGCATAGATTTGTAGCCTTGCTTGATAATGCCCCGTTCATCCTTGGTGACCAGTACGCCCAGCACTTCAAGCTCACGGTTTACTGTGCGGCGCATATCCTGCACCATATTATTCACATGGAGCAGTCCCTCCATGGCGTATTCGTCGATGTCAATGGGGATGATCAGCCCGTCGGCTGCTGCCATAATGTTGCGGCGAATCTGTTTCAGCCCGATAGGCGGGCAGTCGATCAGGATGTAGTCGTACTGATCGGCAATGTTGTAAAGCGCTTCCGACAGCACATAATCGCCTGCCGTGAACAAAAGCTGCTCATCGTCCTCCAGTCGGTGTGCGGAGGGAAGGAGATCAAGACCGGCGATGTCGGTAGACTGAATAGCTGCTTCGGCGTCAATTTGTCCCCGAAGCACTTCGGACAGGGTGTTTCCATTGTCCTCGATGGAGTAGTGCAGGGAAGCATTGGCTTGGGGGTCAGCGTCTACCAGCAGGACACGGTAGCCCTTATCCGCCAGCAGTGCGGAGGTGTGGACGGCGGTGGTGGTTTTTCCGCTGCCGCCTTTTTCAATCCAAATAGCGATGATTTTAGTGGTATTCATAAGTTAGCCCTTTCTGCGCCTGTGGCGCACACAAAATTGTCCTTTCAATAAGAAAAGCACGGCATGAGCGATTGAAAGGACTGAATCGCTCACCGGTGGCCACCGGCTGCCGTGCTATGGGGATCGTCTGCACCTTTAAGGTGAGGACGGTCATAAAAGGCTTGCCCACCCTCTGAATGAGCAAGCCCAAGGGAGGGAGGGCACAAAAGCAGAAATCGAAAAAACTGCAAGTGTACCCATGGCAACCATCCGAACCTTTAGGGTACAGACGGTCATGTTTTCCAAAGAAATTACCCGAACCATAGCGATTCGGGTAATTCCAAAATGGAGAAAAATCGACACAAGTGCAGAACAAAGTAAACCGCAAATGTGCCATGGCGCCAAGCTCAACCTTTAGGGTAAAATTTGGCATATGTGATTGATTTTTTTGGAAAAAGTTGTATAATTGTCTAAAATTTTTTTGAAAAAAGGATGAAAAAAATGATTTGTAAAAATCCCAAATGCAAAAAAAGTTTCAGAGGTGATTACCCTTTCTGTCCTTGGTGCGGATGCGATCAATCTGTCGAACCTGATACGAATCTAACCAACTACACGCTGGAGCAAATCTTTGAAATGTGGAAGGAAGAGCATTATCCTCTTATCGAAAAAAAAGGTGTGGAAGGATATAAGACCGCATGGAACAGATTGTCAATTTTAAAAGACGCTCGATTCCGTGAATTAAAAACTATGCATTATCAAATGGTTGTGAATCAAGTAACCTCTGAGGGGTTGTCAAGAGCTTCCGCCGAAAAAATACAACATCTTGTGTCACAACTCTGCCAGTTTGGAATAAAAAACGATATACTCGAGCGAAATTATGGTATGTTTTTAGTGTTACCTAAAGCCCAAAAATCTTCTCGAGATAGATTTTCAGATGACGAATTGACCATTCTGTGGCAAAATGCATCAGATCAGACTGTGCGGATTATTCTGATTCTTGCATATACAGGTTTTAGGGTGAATGAATTGTTCTCTATAAAAAAAGAAGACGTCCATTTAAACGAGACCATACCGTACATAATCGGAGGCAACAAAACTGAAGCAGGAAGAAATCGCACAGTTGTTATTTCAACCGAGATTTTGCCCTTCATTACAGAAGCGTATAATACAGATGAAATTTACCTTTTTGCAAACAATGCAGGACATCCTTTAGACCCGGGAAACTGGCGAAAAAGACGGTATTATCCCACGCTCGAACGACTTAATCTTCCCAAAAGAGAAATTCATTGCTTACGACATACTTTTGCATCAATGATGATGAAATGCGGAGCCGATCCCAAATCAATCGCACAGATGATGGGACATACTAAAATCAGCACCACAGCAGATATTTATGCACACGCCGATTTAAACCAACTATCCCACGCGATAGAAAAACTTCCCAAGTTTTCATCATAAAACATCATAAAAAATGATATTTTCAAATTTAATTTGAATAATTATTATGATTTTATAATTAGATTATCAAATTTCTTTATTATATACTTGGTAAGGATGAGGTCATCAGTTCGAATCTGATTAGCAGCTCCATGCAAGTCCCGTGTGAATACACGGGACTTTTTGGTGTTTAGCTTTATTCTTTTTCTGTCGCTATAACAGCTATTTCTGCCCGATTTCCCTTCAAGCGCAATAATACCCCTTATAAACGGTTTTCTTCCGCTTTAATTTCGGCAAACAGTTCCTCCAATAACTCCGCCGATCTGCGGCAAAGCGCCGGACACGGACGCTTTCGATAATATTCAGCCGAGCGAACCTCCGGTGTTGGCTGGGAAGGACCCGATGAAAGTCCCAACAATTCCCTGCAGATAATTGAACGGTTTTCCGCCTTAAATTTTTCCGCGAATCGCTGTTCCAAGGCATACAGTCTGCTTTTAGCGGCATTTGCTCCCGGTTCACCATACCCTTCCAGCATACCCAACACCATAAGCGCACCGCTGACCGCTCCGCAGATCTCACGCAATCGTCCCATACCGCCACCCAACGCGCATACGCTTCGTGCCGCCTGTTCCAAAGACAGTCCCATTTCATCCGCCCATGCACAATAAACAGCCTGTGCGCAATTATATCCCTGTCGAAAAAGGGCTTCCGCCTTTTCACCGTGTGTCATAAAATCCCCTTCTATTCATAGCATTTAATCTGCCGCTCTCTAAATTTCTGTAGTTAGTATAACATGTCTGTAATCTTTCGTCAATAAAAATTCACAAAAAATTCATTCATTTCCCTCTTGACAATTTATAGGAACACGTTATAATTAGTTAGAAAACTAATTACGTCAGAAAGGAGTTTATTTATGTCTGAAGTAATTCAAAAGCAACAGGAACCTACCCCTATGATGCAAATCAATTATATTTCCAAGCTGTTTCGTGATCAGATGCGCCGAAACGCAGACGAGTCCGGTATTCCCAGCGGATACCGTTCACTGCTCATGCACCTCTCTCACCATGACGGCATCACTCAATATGAGCTGGCAAGACATACCCATCTTACTCCGCCTACCGTCAGCGTAACGCTTCAGAAAATGGAACATGATGGATATATTGTCCGTAAACCGGATCAGAATGATCTTCGTCAGATGCATGTTTGTCTTACCGAGCAAGGCATCGAACTTGAGCGCTGCAATCGTGCCAGAGCTGAAGAGCTTGAAGCAATCGCGCTGAAGGAACTTACCGAAGAAGAAAGCTCTATCCTTTTGAATCTTTTGAATAAAATAGCAGACCAATTGCTCTTGCAAAGACAAGAGTGTGAAAAAAACTGAGAAAGGAATTCATTTATGAAACAATGGTACAAATACATTAAACCTTATTTGCCCTATTTCATTATAGGTCCTTTATGTATGATCGTCGAAGTAATTGGCGAAGTACTGATGCCTAAATTTCTATCAATTGTCATTAACCGCGGCAATCAAGGCTCTCTAACCATAGGCACCAGTATCGGCGCGGCCGCGCTGATGATCCTCACCGCTCTGCTTATGATGGCAGGCGGCATTGGCGGCGCTTATTTTGGCGGTAAGGCGTCCGTCAACTTCGCCGCTGATTTGCGGGAAGATGTTTACCGTAAAGTGCAGCAATTTTCCTTTGCCAATATTGACAAATTCTCGACCGGTTCATTGGTCACGCGGCTTACCAACGATGTTACGCAGCTTCAAAATGTAGTAAACATGATGCTGCGAATGATGCTGCGCACTCCCGGTATGCTCATCGGAGCGCTGATTATGGCTATTACGTTGAAGCCCTCTCTTGCCACTGTACTGGCGGTTTCTATTCCCTTGCTGCTGCTGTCGGTAGTAGGACTGATCCGTATAGGCTTCCCCCGCTTCTCTATCATGCAGGCTAAAGTGGACGGGTTAAATAATACCGTTCAAGAAAGTGTCACAAATGTAAGAGTGGTTAAATCCTTTGTTCGTGAAAATTACGAAGAAGAAAAATTTCACAATGCCAACAGCGACCTGAAGAATTCGGGGATATCCGCCATGAAGGTCATGATCCTGATGCAGCCGGTAATGACTATTTTTATGAACCTTACTACACTTGCCGTCATCTGGTTTGGCGGCAATATCGTGCTGAATAATGGGATGGAGATCGGCGACCTTTCCGCTTTTATCACTTACGTTACTCAAATTCTGTCTTCGCTGATGATGGTTACTATGATGCTTATGATGTCCTCCCGCGCGCTGGCGTCTGCCAAGCGTATATCTGACGTGCTGGACGAAAAAGTGACGTTGGACGATACCAATGCCGCTCATAAAGAGCTTAGAGTTGAAAAAGGCGATATCCGATTCTCTAATGTTACCTTCCGCTATTACAAAGACAGTGAAGAAAGCGTTTTATCTAACATCAATCTGCATATTCCGGCAGGCAGTACAGTTGGAATTATCGGTTCCACAGGCTGCGGCAAATCCACGCTGGTTTCTTTGATTCCCCGTCTGTACGACTGCGATGAAGGAGCGGTAGAAATCGACGGGGTTGACGTGCGGAACTATTCTCTTTATAATCTTCGCGAAGGCGTCGGCATGGTGCTGCAAAAGAATGTGCTGTTTTCGGGGACGATCGAAGAAAAGCTTCGTTGGGGCGATGAAAACGCCAGTGAGAAGGAAATGCGGACTGCTGCCGAAAGCGCGCAGGCAGATAAATTTGTTAAAAGCTTTACAAACGGGTACCAGACTGAACTTGGTCAGGGAGGCGTCAATGTATCGGGCGGTCAGAAGCAGCGTCTCTGCATCGCACGTGCCCTGTTAAAAAAGCCCAAAATTCTTATTTTAGACGATTCAACCTCTGCCGTAGATACTGCTACCGAGGCCCAAATCCGCAAGGCTTTCCGTACTGACCTTGCCGGCTCCACTAAAATTATTATTGCGCAGCGAATCAGCTCGGTTAAAGACGCCGATCAGATCATTGTTATGAACGAAGGAAAAATCACCGGTATCGGTAATCATAACGAATTATTAGCCAATAATACTGAATATCAGGAAATTTATTATTCGCAAATGGATAAAAAGGAGGCGTAAACTATGGCAAGATCACTGAAAGAACTTCAAAAACAATATAGCAGCTCCTCTACTGTCCAGTCAAAGGGTCCGGGCGGTCCGGGCGGTCCAGGTGGACCGGGCGGACGAGGAAAGGGTCCGGGCGGAAAACCTAAGAACACTCGAAAGACAATTGGACGCCTTCTTCTTTATTTAAAACCATATTCCTTTCGGCTCATTTTGGTGCTGGTCTGTATGTTAGTGAGCACCGTTACCTCTTTAATCGGCTCCTTTATGCTGATGCCTATCATCAATCATATTGCCGGTATTGCCACTACCGCCAAGGACGGTACTATGGCAGTATTAGCAGATAAAATTATTACTGCGTGCACTGACACTGTGATCTCCGCTTTTGGAAGTACCAGGCTGACCGAGATACTGGTTTACTTAGCTACCGCACTGATCATTCTGCTTTTTGTTTATTTAGTGGGCATTGCTACTACCTACCTCCAAGGTCGACTGATGCTCTCCGTAACCCAAAATACATTGGAAACCCTTCGGAATGATCTTTTTACAAAACTGGAAAAACTGCCGATTCGCTATTTTGATACGCATGCAACCGGTGAAATCATGTCTCGCTTTACCAATGACGTAGATAATATCGACACCATGCTGAACAATTCACTGACTTCTCTGATTTCCGGCACCATTACCCTGATCGGTACCTTTGTTTTCATGATCACCACTAACTGGATTTTAACATTGATCACCATCGTCTTTATCCCGATCTTCGCGTTGGGCGGAGGCGCTATTGCTAAAGCATCTCAGAAATATTACAGCGGTCAGCAATACGCTTTGGGCGCTGTCAACGGCTACATTGAGGAAACCGTTTCCGGGCAGAAGGTAATCAAGGTATTTAATCACGAGGAAACCTGTTCCGAAGAATTTGCCGCACTAAACGGCGATCTGAGGGATAAACAGTTCAAAGCACAATTTTACGGCGGCATTATGGGGCCTATCATGAGCAATACATCTCAGATTTCCTATGCTGTAACGGTGGGCATCGGAGGTATTATGATGTGTACCACCGGCTTTACCCCAGGCGGTCTGACTGTATTTGCTAACTATTCAAAGCAATTTTCTATGCCCATTAACATGATCTCTCAGCAAATGTCTACCATTTTTTCCGCATTGGCAGGCGCGGAACGGGTATTTGCAGTCATGGATACCGAACCTGAGCTGGCCGACGCCCCTGATGCGTTGGATATGCCTGAAATAAAGGGTGATGTGGTATTGGAAAATGTTACATTCGGCTACAATCCTGATAAGACGATTTTGAAAAACATTTCACTTTATGCGCATCCCGGTCAAAAAATCGCCTTTGTAGGTTCAACCGGTGCAGGCAAAACCACCATCACCAATCTGCTGAACCGTTTCTACGATATTGACGAAGGCAAAATTACCATAGACGGTGTAGATATTAAGCACATTAAACGGGATGTGCTGCGTTCCAATATCGCCATGGTACTGCAGGATACCCATCTGTTTACCGGAACTGTAATGGAGAATATCCGCTACGGACGGCCTGACGCGACCGATGACGAGGTAATCGCCGCCGCCAAAACCGCTTCCGCTCACTCCTTTATTATGCGTCTGTCTCAGGGTTATCAGACCATGCTGGAGGGCGATGGCGCCAATCTGTCTCAAGGGCAGCGGCAGCTTTTAAATATTGCCCGTGCGGCGCTCTCTAAAGCCCCCATTCTGGTACTGGATGAAGCTACCTCCTCCGTAGATACCCGTACAGAGCGTCACATTGAACATGGCATGGATCGCTTAATGAAGAATCGCACCACTTTTGTGATCGCGCACAGACTCTCCACCGTTCGCAACGCCAATGCGATTATGGTACTAGAAGCCGGCGAGATTATTGAGCGCGGCGACCATGACGATCTGTTGGCGCAGGGCGGCAGATATTACGAGCTGTACACCGGCAAAAAAGAACTGGACTAAATTAGCACTTATAAAAAAGAATTTTGGTCCCTTTTTTTAAAAAGGGATCAAAATTCTTTGAAGTTTGTTCAAAGTCAAATGACCAGTCGCTTGACTTTGAAATACACAATGCTTTGATATAAACCCAAACGCTCGATTCATCCCGTTATATATGTCTTTTCGCCCGATGAGAATCGGGCATCTTTATAGCTTTTGAAAGGAACGCTGAAGAGCTTTTGCGCCTTCAGCGTTCCTTTTTTGTGAAACTTTTTTACAGCCCGGCTGTAACACTGCTTTTAACTGATTCGCCGGACACTGTCTTCCATTTTTCTTTCAAGAACAGCGTCATTCTTCGCGATTAGGAATGTACTCGCTGAGAGTATAATTTTTCTTAGAAAGCAAGAATAACGCCGCTATCGCAAGATATGCGGCAATACCGAAATGCCCGCAGATTTTGTAGCCGTTCGAGGGATAATGATCTCTTCCTGTAACATATTCCACGATTCCCGCCTCCATAAACATTAGAAGCATCGCATTTATCCGCGCCAATTCTAACCCGCATTGTTGAACCAGTTTATCCTTTGAAATGGGATAACCGGAGTGAGAAAAGGCAGAGATAAGTTTTATTCCCTCTCCGGAACAAAGCGTATGCATGACTTCAAAATCCTGCTCGCTGACTCGATCAAGCTTATCCGTCAGCTGACGGTTCACAACGGCGACAACTCCCTCGTCATCCCAGACTTTAAAGCCAAAATCGCTGATAATCCGTAGATTTCCGGCTTCTTTATCCTGCTTTTGGCGTTCATGATCTCCGGCTTCGATAAAGTAGATGCCCTTCCACAGCTTCAAAAGATCAAACCCTAAATCCCGATGAGAGGAATATCCTCCTTGGCTACGGCTGCAAGAAGATTTTGTCCAGATATATTCATCTGCCAGCTGTTCAATTCTGGCGGCCACCCGATCAATATCGCTTGGCGCTTCCGTTTCAAGCAAAATATCAACCGAAATTCCGTAAACCTCACTCAGAAGCTTGAGATTGAAACAGTCCGGCAAGCACTCCCCCTTTTCCCATTTAGAAACCGCCTGTGCCGAAACACCGATTTTCTCCGCAACATCATCCTGAGACATTCCCAAGTTCTTTCTATGGCCGCGAAGTTTATCTCCGAAAATTTTCATATCAAGCATGATATGTCTCCTTATTCCTTTTTATTGAACGGACGACGTATTCCCTTCTCTGCTTTTATTTTATCATAGGGAAGTTCAACTTGCAAGGGTATCTTTTTTGAGTTTCCGCTTGTTTTCACAACCTTGGGTTGATTTTTTAGATGTGTCTGTGTAATTTGAGCGAGGCATTAGTCCAAAACATACTTTGACCGCTATCTCGTTTATTTAAATTTTCATCTCTTGCCTGAAAATCTCGCCTACGATTGCACTTGTCTGCACCGGGTCGGCTCTGCCTATGCCCGACATAAGCTTGCCTATAACGGACACAGCAGTGACGCTTTTCCCTTGTTAAAGTCCAGCACGCTTTAAAATTCTTGGACACCGCCCTAACTCAAATTCTTCTCAAATGCTTCATAGAAATATCTAAAATCGGCGCGGAGTGGGTAAGCGCACCGCTGGAGATATAATCTACGCCCAAATCCGCCAGCCGCCGAATATTTTCACGGGTCACATTGCCGGAGCATTCAGTTTCTGCTCGCCCGTTAATATATCTGATCGCTTCACGCATTTGATCATAAGACATATTATCCAGCATAATAATATCGGCGCCCGCTTCAATCGCTTCCCGAACCATCTCCATATTCTCTGCTTCCACTTCAATTTTACGTCCAAAAGGCACGTAAGTCCTTGCCATCCGCACTGCCTGCTTTACGCCTCCGGCAGCGTCAATATGATTGTCCTTGAGCATTACGCCATCCGACAGATTATACCGGTGATTGCTGCCCCCGCCTGCCCGGACGGCATATTTTTCAAAAATCCGCATATTAGGCGTGGTCTTTCGGGTATCCAGCAGCTTTGTATGACTGCCTGAAAGCATCTGTACCATAGAACGGGTATAAGTAGCAATTCCGCTCATTCGCTGAAGATAGTTCAGCGCTACTCGTTCGCCGGACAGCAATACTCTAATGTCACCCTTGATAACGCCCAAAAGCTGCCCGTTTCTCACCCAATCGCCGTCCTTACAATTAAATACAGCGGTAACGGCAGCGTCCAGCAATTCAAATACCCTCAAAAAAACAGCCAGTCCGGCAATTACACCGTCCTGCTTGCAGATCAATTCTACTTCTCCATTCACTGCTTCAGGCATTACAGCATTGGCGGAAACGTCTTCATTGGAAATATCCTCCTGCAAGGCAGACATGATCAGACGGTCCGCCTGCAGCGTCATGGTAATGGGATTCATTTGAAATCCTCCTTTATCATTTAAAATAAATAAAGAGGCATTTGCCGCAGCAAACGCCCCAAAAGTATGTCAGTCCGCAAAATTAGCAGAAATGATGGTAAATTCACCGCTTACATCAGGCGTGCCGCCTGCGCCAAAGATAATAATATTCATTGAAGCGCCCGCAGGAACCTGCTCCAGTGAAAAGCTCACTTCCTGCGCTTCTCCAGTGAAAACAATTTCCTTTTCAAACTGCTGATCGTCAAACGGCTTTACCAAGATCATTTCTCCTGCCGGTCCCTTGACTTTGATAGTAAAGGTCGTCTGACCGGTATATATGCCGCTGATATCCGCTTTCATGTTTACAAAGGATAAATTCCATGTATCCGCACATTCCGACAAGGGCTGCTTAGTATATGCGACACTGACAGTGCCATCCTCATTTTCAGTAATCTCATAGTATTTCTGATCACCGTTATTATCCTCCCACTTCAAAAGGGCTGCTTCCGGTTCGGGATCAGGCGTCGGTGTATCGGCTGTCACAGGCGCTTCAGTCGTGACATTCGGCGTTTCAGCATCAGTTTCAGGCGCTTTAGTCGCTTCATCTTCTTCAGTTTGGACATCCGTAGCCGCATCGGTAACATCCGCTGTGCCCGCAGCTGTAGCTTCAGGCGATACAGTGGTATTCGCAACCTCTGCAGAACCGGTATCTAAATGCGCGGTGCCGTCAGCGGCGCAGGCAGACGCGGCAGACGCCAATGCCAACAGTAACAGGCAGATCAACATTTTTTTCATTTCAGTTTATCCTTTCTTGAAACACTGTCCAGCGTTTTCTATTTTACTATCCGATTATAGCAAAAAAAGGAAATTCTGTCAATATTTAATTCGATTATTTTACACGCACCTGTACAGTCGAAGTCCAACGCAAACCCGCCTGCTTCAAAGGAATTTGGTTTCCTTTGGAGCAGGCGGGTAACCCATCAGTTCTCAGGTACGATCCACCTTTTGATCTGCGGCAGCGCAGTAAGCAGCAATATAGCCGCGGTCGTGACAATCATTTCTGGCAGCATATAGATACCGTTATAGCATAACGAATAAAGCACAGGATGATTCACCCATTCTTTTCCAAAGGCAATAAACTGCTCGTAATTGGCCCACAAAACAATTCCGGAAGCAAAGTGAGAAAGGAACCGTAAAACGCAAGCAATTGCAACACCGGAGCAAATCCCGACTCTGCCCTTTTTGCGGAACATTCCGGCAAGCCCCAACACGGTAAAAGCAACGACATAGTCGAGCATCAGCGAACCGATCAGCATAACAGGCGTAAGTCCCCATGTAAATACGCCGCCTTGCAGAATCTGAAGCCACGAATAACAAAATGCTGTCCCTATTCCCCATTTTAAGCCATATTTGATGGAAATAAGGCAAATCGGCAGCATAGACAGCAAGGTAACAGATCCTTCAAAAGGAAGCTCTATAATTTTGATGTAGCTGAGAATAAAGGCCAGCGCCAACATAATAGCCGACGTTGTCAGCTTCCTGATGTTTGAGTTTTTCATAAAACTCCTCCCCAAAAAATAAAATCTGCCGCACCGGATAAGCAGTGCGGCAGATGAATACGCAAAGAAAGCCCCCTTTTTTTCGGGCAGCGGTTTGCATAAAGTCTTCCTACGGCGGCATTATCCGCATCAGGTAAAGGGTTCAGGCTTCCGCCTATCTCAGCTTATACTTTAGCTATTAAGCCGCCAAAGTAATGGGCACCCCTGACTGGTATTCGGTTCGGCAAAGATTATTGTATAGGATAACGGCGTTTTTGTCAAGGGGATTTTTGAAAAAACACACAATTTTATGCCTATTATGTCCCCTTCATGAGGTTTTTATAAAGTCTAATTGAACCAATTTTTTGCCGTTAGGCAACGGTTCCTCGCGTTTTTCGGTCAGACTGTATTCAATGCTTTTCATGGCACGGATTAAATCATCTTCCCGCATCTGATGATGCACTTTCTCCAAGCCGTCAAATACATGAAGATAGGGAGAATCCGAAACAAAACCGTGATCCGTATTAATCTGAATAATACATGATAAGTACATCGGCTGAACCTGTAAGACCGCATTTTGAAAAGCCTGATACCCTATATATTCTATCAACAGATTCGCGATTACCATTTCAGCATGTGGAAGTACCACATTTTTAGCGGTTAAATCCAGGCAAATACATTCAAGCACGTTGCTCAAATAGCTGTATCTTGCGGCGCACTCCTTCAAATAATCATGATTTATATCTATGCCGTACACCTTTTGAATTTTTTGCGTATCAATATGCTCTAATCCATTGCCGCCGGCGATTCCTAATACCATGACTGTTTGGATCGGATACTGATTAAACTGCTTTTTCATCATCCTATTCATAGTCTGAAGCTGCATAACCGAATCCAGTTTCATATGGTTTTCATAATCTGTTAATTGAATTTCTTCCCACGGATTTCTCAACCTTCTCATTCCTTTATTAAAAAGCTGTTACAAAAAACAACTGCCATCAGACCGGATTATGCTTTGATCAGTTTTGAAATGGCGTCGGCATACCAGCGGGCGATTAGGCGAGCGCCTGCTTCAGAGGGATGCACACCATCGCCTGAAAAGGTCTGCCAAGACGTATGTACAATCGCCTGCGCCAGCAATCCGTCAGTAGGCAGGTATTCGTCGGCAAATTCCACTGCCAAACGGCGGGTAATGTCAATTTTCGGATTCAAATCCTCTCTAAAATAGAGTTTGTCTGGCGCAGGCAGCAAAAATTGCTCCATCATCAAAATTTTGGCGTTGGTACGTTCCTTCAGCGCTGTCAGCACCTTACGGTAACAGCTCTCATAATAGCTGTGCTTCATCCAGTTTTCGCGGGGATCGGCAAAATGCCAAGTATCATTCACGCCTATCAGAATAGACACAATATCCGGCTGTTCCTCAATAAATTCCTTTTCCAGCCGCTCCACCAAATTAAAAGTGCAGTCGCCTGATACGCCTAAATTCACAAACTCAAACTCAATGTCAGGATATTGAGCAGTCAACAGTTCAGCGGCATATTTTGGATATCCGCTGCCCAAATGGTGCTTATCGCTTCGATCGCGTCCCGCGTCTGTAATGCTGTCGCCTTGAAATAAAATTTTCATGTTCGCTTCCTCTTTTCCGTAAAAAGTAGATTATCTAAAGGATAGCATATTCAAACACATTTTTCAAGTCAATTTTATATGAAAAACCTATAAAAAATACTAAAAAAAGACTTGACAAATGCCATCAAAGTCTGTATAATAGTTAGGTCGAGGTCGAGATTATTATTTCGGCTTCTCCTTACCGCAGACAAATCAGACGGTTTGCGGTCTTATGTCCATAGGGAGGTGTAGATAATGGAAAACCAGAACAAGTCTTATGAAACCTTATTCGTTATTGACGCAAGTCTCAGCGAAGATGGCATCAAGGCGGTCGTGGACAAGTTCAGCACCCTTATCGCGGCAAACGGTGAGGTAACTGCTACGAACGAATGGGGCAAGCGCAAGCTCGCATATCCCATCAATGACATGACTGAAGGCTATTATGTGCTGATTGATTTTACCGCTCCTGCTTCGTTTACAGCAGAGCTGGAAAGAATCTTCAACATTACCGAAGGTGTCATCCGTTCAATTGTCAAGAGAAAAATCGCGTAAGGGGGAATAGCATAAAATGGCTAACTTTAATTTTAACAAGGTCATTTTAGGCGGCCGTCTTACAGCAGATCCCGAACTTCGCTCAACGCCCAGCGGGGTCACTGTCACATCCTTCAGCATTGCTGTAAACCGCCGGTTTGGCGGCGCAAACAGCGAACAGCAAACTGATTTTATTAATATTGTAGCTTGGCGCCAAACTGCCGAATTTATCACCAAATATTTCCACAAAGGAAGCTCTATTTGCGTGGTAGGCAGCATTCAGACCAGAAGCTGGACCGATCAGAACGGTCAAAAACGCTATG
>CAZMTU010000049.1:0-15766 GCA_964569225.1 uncultured Lachnospiraceae bacterium
GGTGAAATGATCGTGGTTGATAAGATCGTTTCTGACGATTACAAGACCAAGACGATGGCGGCAATGCTCGCTGCCATTGGCGCGGCTAAGAAGACCTTGGTAGTGCTTTCCGGTATGGATGACAAGGTGATCAAGTCCTTTGCAAACATTCCCGGCGTGAAAACCACTCAGGCGGGCACTATCAATGTGTATGACATCCTGAACTGCGACAGCTTTGTTGTAGTTTCTGATGCCGCGAAGAAAATTGAGGAGGTATACGCATAATGAAGTCGATTTACGATATTGTGATTGCGCCTGTTATTACAGAAGCATCCATGGATAAGATCGGAAATAAAACCTATACCTTCAAGGTAGCCAAGGACGCGACTAAACCTGAAATCGCTTCTGCAGTTGAAAAGCTGTTTGGAGTTGAAGTGGCAAGCGTCAATACGCTGATTATGAAGAAGAAGCCGAAAAGACGCGGTACAGCCGAGGGTTATACTTCTGAATGGAAGAAAGCCATTGTGACGCTGACTGAATCTTCCAAAACCATCGCCTTCTTCGACGGATTGATGTAAGGAGGAGTTAAGAAATGGCAGTTAAAATTTACAAGCCGACAACTCCGGGCCGCAGACAGATGTCTGTTCCGTCTTTTGACGAAGTGACCAAGAGCAGCCCCGAGAAGAGTCTGCTTGCCGTCAAGAAAAAACATGCCGGACGCAACAGCTATGGCAGAATCACCGTTCGTCATCAGGGCGGCGGAAACAAAGTAAAATACAGAATTATTGACTTTAAACGTCAGAAAACCGATATGCCTGCAAAGGTAATCGGCGTAGAGTACGATCCTAACCGTACTGCTTATATCGCGCTGGTGGAATACGAGGACAAGACTAAGAACTATATCATTGCTCCTGTTGGCTTGAAGGACGGCGATGTAGTGACCAGCGGTCCCGAAAGCGATATCAAACCCGGCAATACTTTGCCGATTTCCGCGATTCCTGTTGGTATTTTTATTCACAACATTGAGCTGTATCCCGGCAAAGGCGCGCAACTTGTCAGAACCGCCGGTTCTGCAGCACAGCTGATGGCGAAAGAGAACGGATTGGCTCAGGTAAGACTTCCTTCCGGCGAAGTACGTTACGTCCGTCTTGACTGTAAGGCTACTATCGGTCAGGTGGGCAATGTGGAGCACGATACTGTGAAGGTGGGCAAGGCAGGTAAGACGCGCCATAAAGGCATTCGGCCTACTGTCCGCGGCTCGGTTATGAACCCGAACGATCACCCGCACGGCGGCGGTGAAGGTAAATCACCTGTCGGACGTCCCGGTCCTGTAACGCCTTGGGGCAAGCCTGCTCTTGGTCTGAAGACTCGTAACAAGAAGGCTAAGACCGAGAAGTTCATCGTGAAGCACAGAAAAGGTAAATAATTAAGGGAGGAAGAAATTTAAATGAGCAGAAGCCTGAAAAAACCCCCGTTCGTCGAGGAAAAGCTCTATAAAAGAATCGTTGCTATGAACGAGTCTGGAGAAAAAAAGGTTCTGAAGACATGGTCGAGAGCTTCCACCATCTACCCTGATTTTGTCGGACATACCATTGCGGTATATGACGGCAGAAAGCATATTCCGGTTTATGTTGTTGAAGACATGGTCGGTCACAAGCTGGGCGAGTTCGCACCTACCAGAACCTATAAGGGACATGCCGGTTCCAAGACTTCCAATAACGGCAAATAATTAAGGGAGGAAATTCGAGATGGAAGCAAAAGCAACAGTAACAAATGTAAGAATATCCCCCCGCAAGGTATCTATTGTACTTGACCTGATTCGTGGCAAGAACACGGATGAAGCAATGGGTATTCTGAAAAACACCCGTAAGGCTGCCTCTGAGCCTTTGATTAAGCTGCTCGGCAGCGCGGTGGCGAATGCCGAAACCAATCACCACATGGACAAGAGCAATCTTTATGTATCCGAATGCTTTGTCTGCCCCGGACCTACCATGAAGCGCGGTCAGGTAAGAGGCAGAGGCGGCTTCGACCGGATCCTGAAAAGAACCAGCCATATGACTATTGTGGTTAAAGAGAAAGAATAATCGGAGGAGGTAAGTCAAATGGGTCAGAAAGTGAATCCCCACGGTCTTCGTGTGGGTGTAATTAAAAACTGGGATTCCAGATGGTACTCGAAGGATGAAACCTTCGGCGATACGCTGGTTTCCGACTACAATCTGAGAAAGACGCTGAAGAAGAACCTGCAGGCTGCCGGTGTTCCGAAAATCGAGATCGAACGTGATCCTGACAAAGTAAGAGTGTTTATTCACTGCGCAAAGCCCGGCATGGTGATCGGTAGAGGCGGAGCGGAGATTGATAAGCTGAAGGCAGACATTGAAAAGATGGTGGGCAAACCTACCGCCGTCAATGTTATCGAGGTTCGTCAGCCCGATCTGAACGCGCAATTAGTTGCGGAGAATATCGCTTCGCAGCTGGAGCGCAGAGTTTCCTTCCGCCGTGCCATGAAGCTGTGTATCGGAAGAACTATGCGTTTAGGCGCGAAGGGAATTAAGGTAAGTTTGAGCGGCCGTCTGGGCGGCGCTGAAATCGCCCGCACCGAGCACTATCATGAGGGAACTATTCCGCTGCAGACGCTGAGAGCGGATATTGAGTACGGTTTCTGGGAAGCCAATACCACTTACGGCAAAATCGGCGTAAAGGTTTGGATTTTCAAAGGCGAGGTATTGCCTGATGTGAAAAAGAAGTTCACCACTATGGCACCTCAGGATGCAACCGCGCCGAAGAACGATCGCCGTGGCGACCGCAGAAACGGTGATCGCAGAAATGGTGATCGCAGAAACGGCGACCGCAGAAATGGCGATCATAGAAACGGTGACCGCAGAAGCAGTAATAACGGTCCTCGCAGAGACGGTAACCGTCCTGCGTATAACAGAACGCCCAAAGAAGGGGGTAACAAGTAATGTTAATGCCTAAGCGCGTGAAATACAGACGTGTTCAGCGCGGCCGCCTCAAAGGAAAGGCAACGCGCGGCAACACAATTTCCAGCGGCACCTACGGTCTTGTTGCTCTGGAACCTGCATGGATCACCAGCAATCAGATCGAGGCTGCCCGTATCGCTATGACTCGTTATATCAAGCGTGGTGGTAAAGTCTGGATTAAGATTTTCCCTGACAAGCCCATTACCGAGAAGCCTGCTGAAACCCGAATGGGTTCCGGTAAAGGCTCTCCCGAATATTGGGTGGCAGTCGTGAAACCCGGCAGAGTTATGTTTGAGATGGATGGCGTAACGCCTGAAATCGCAAAGGAAGCTATGCGTCTTGCTTCCCACAAGCTGCCGATCAAATGCAAGTTTGTTGCGAAAGAAACAACTACTGAGGAGGCATAAGCAGTGAAAGCAAGCGAAATCAAAGCAATGTCCGCTGAAGAGCTTGAAAAGAAGCTCGGCGAACTGAAAGAAGAACTGTTCAACCTGCGCTTCCAGCACGCGATCAATCAGCTTGACAATCCTCACAAAATTGCGGATGTCAAGAAAGACATCGCTCGTGTGATGACCATTCTTCATGAGAAGAATGCCTGATAGGGAAGGAGAATCAAGTCATGAGTGAAACGACAGAACGCAACCTGCGTAAGACCCGCGTCGGCAAGGTTGTCAGCAATAAAATGGATAAAACCATCGTTGTCGCCATTGAAGATAACGTAAAGCATCCCAAATACGGCAAGATTATTAAGAGAACCCTGAAGCTGTACGCACAGGATGATAAAAACGAGTGCGATATCGGCGACACTGTTCTTGTGATGGAAACAAGACCGCTTTCCAAGCTGAAAAGATGGCGTCTTGTTGAAATCATTGAAAAGGTTAAATAAGCAGCAATACAGCAAAATCTGTGTTGCCATAAGGAGGAAAAACAGTGATACAGCAGCAGACACTTATGAAGGTTGCCGATAATACCGGCGCCAAAGAGTTAATGTGCATTCGCGTCCTCGGCGGTTCCGGAAGAAGATATGCCAACATTGGCGACGTAGTGGTTGCCTGTGTGAAAAAGGCAGCTCCCGGCGGAACTGTAAAGAAGGGCGAAGTGGTCAAGGCGGTTGTAGTCAGAAGCGTTAAGGGGATTCGCCGCGCTGACGGTTCCTATATTAGATTTGATGAAAACGCAGCCGTAATCATTAAGGCCGATAAGAACCCTGTCGGTACCCGTATTTTTGGGCCGGTAGCAAGAGAGCTTCGGGAAAAGGATTATTTGAAGATTCTTTCTCTGGCTCCTGAAGTACTGTAAGGAGGTAACCTGCAATGAATATTAAAAAAGGCGATACCGTTGTAGTGCTTTCCGGTAGATACGAGGACAAGAAGGACAAAGACGGCAAAGTCAAAACCGCAAAGGTTCTCGAAGTTTCTCCTAAAGAGGGAAAAGTGATTGTTGAGAACGTTCACAAGGTTTCGAAGCACCTGAAGGCAAAAAAGCAGGGCGATCAATCCGCTATTATTAAGGTAGACGCGCCCATCTATGCCTGCAAGGTTCAGCTTTACTGCCCTGACTGCAAAAAGGGCGTTCGTACCCGTGTCGCATATAAAGAAGGCAAAAACGGACAGGAAAAGATCCGCGTTTGCGTAAAATGCGGCAAGGAAATTTGAGTGAGGAGGAGTTTCGAAAATGGCAAGATTGAAAGACACTTACAGAGCTGAAATTGCTCCTGCTCTCATGAAACAATTCCAGTATAAGAGCGTGATGCAGATCCCCAAAATGGACAAGATCGTTATTAACGTGGGTGCTGGAGATGCGAAGGACAATTCCAAGGTAATTGATACTGTTATTGCTGAGTTGACTGCAATTACCGGTCAGAAAGCGGTTCCTACCTATGCGCGTAAATCGGTTGCAAACTTCAAGCTTCGTCAGGGCATGAAGATTGGTGCAAAGGTAACCCTGCGTGGAGATAGAATGTATGAATTTATTGACCGATTGTTCAGTTTGGCGCTTCCGCGCGTACGCGATTTTAAGGGAATCAATCCCAATGGCTTTGACGGCAGAGGCAACTATTCTCTCGGCTTGAAAGAGCAGTTGATTTTCCCTGAAATTGAATACGATAAGATTGATAAAATCCGCGGTATGGATATTGCATTTGTTACAACCGCTCGTACAGATGAAGAAGCAAGAGCGCTTCTAACACTCATGGGCGCACCGTTCGCAAGATAAGGAGGAGAATGAAATGGCAAAGAAGTCAATGATTGTAAAACAGCAGAGACCTCAGAAGTTCTCTACCCGTGAATACAACAGATGCAAAATTTGCGGACGTCCGCATGCCTATATGCGCAAATATGGCATTTGCCGTATCTGCTTCCGCGAACTGGCATATAAAGGCGAAATTCCCGGCGTCAAAAAGGCGTCTTGGTAATTTAAAATTATCATAAAAGCTCCAATCTTTCCGAAAGGAAAACAGACGGCCGCGTCGGTTTTAACCATCGGATCGCAGCCCGTAGGGTGCGGGCAGCAAGAGATTGTACTTGCATAAACAGGAGGAAAAAACTATGCAGATTTCAGACGTAATTGCGGATATGCTCACCAGAATCCGCAATGCCAACAATGCAAAACATGAGAGCGTTGATATTCCCGCTTCCAATCTGAAGAAGGCAATTGCCGACATTCTTCTGGAAGAAGGTTATATCAAGAGCTATCAGGTGATTGAAGACGGTAAACAGGGTGTGATTCGCATCACGCTTAAGTATATCGGTAAGCAGAAGGTCATTCAGGGACTTCGCCGCGTATCTAAGCCCGGTCTGCGTATCTACGCAAGCTGCGAAGATATGCCGAAGGTGATGAATGGTCTGGGCATTGCAATCGTATCTACTTCCAAGGGCATCATGACTGACAAGAAGGCGCGCGGCCTGAATGTCGGCGGTGAAGTGCTCGCATTCGTATGGTAATCGGGAGGGAAGCATAAATGTCAAGAATTGGTAGAAAATCTATTCCGATTCCCGCAGGTGTTGAAGTTACACTCGGTGAAAATAATGTCGTTACCGTCAAGGGACCGAAGGGAACGCTGACTGAGCAGTTCCATCCTAATATGACTATCGCGAAGGAAGGCAGTGAAATTACTGTAAGCCGTCCTGATGATGAGAAGTTTAACAGAGCACTCCATGGTCTTACCAGAACACTGATCAACAACATGATCATAGGTGTTCATGAAGGCTACTCCAAAAAGCTGGTTGTCACCGGCGTTGGTTACAGAGTTGCAATGACCGGAAAGAATCTCCAGATGACTTTGGGTTACTCTCACCTGGTTATTATGGAGCCGGAAGACGGAATTACCTTCGAATGCCCCGATGCTAATACGATCATTGTAAAGGGAATTGATAAGCAGAAGGTAGGTCAGGTTGCTGCTGTAGTCAGAGGCAAGAGACCTCCCGAACCCTATAAGGGCAAGGGCGTTGCATACGATGGAGAACGTATCCGTCGTAAAGCCGGTAAGACCGGTAAGTAATGAAAGGAGTGCGAAGAGATGATATCAAGAAAAGACTCCAACATTCAGCGTAAGAAAAGACACGCAAGAGTCAGAGCAAAAATCTCCGGAACCCCGGAGCGTCCCCGTCTTTGCGTATATCGTTCAAATGCCAATATTCAGGCGCAGATTATTGATGATACAACCGGTGTAACGCTGGCGGCAGCATCTTCTTACGAAAAGGATTTCGGTATTAGCGGCGGAAATAAAGAGGCTGCTAAGAAGGTGGGGGCTCTGATTGCAGAGCGCGCAGTTGCAAAAGGCATTACTGAGGTTGTATTCGACCGCGGCGGCTACCTCTATCACGGACGCGTACTTGAGCTTGCTACAGGCGCTCGTGAAGCAGGACTGAAGTTCTGATAATGAAAGAGGAGGATTTTGAATAATGGCTAAAACTATTGACGCAGCTACGCTTGATCTGAAAGAAAAGCCTGTCAGAACCAAGCGCGTTTCTAAAACAGTAAAAGGCGGTCGGATCGCCAGCTTCGCAACCATTATGATCGTCGGCGACGAAAACGGTCATGTCGGTTACGGTTTGGGCAAGGCAGCGGAAGTGCCTGAAGCAATGCGCAAGGGGATTGAAGACGCTAAGAAAAATATTATCACTGTTTCTATGAAGGGAAATACTATTCCTCATGAAGTAATCGGTGAATACGGCGCAGGCAAAGTAATGCTGAAGCCGGCTCCCGAAGGAACCGGTATTATCGCAGGCGGCACGGTTCGTGCTGTGCTTGAGCTGGCTGGTATCAAGAATATCCGCGCAAAATGCCTTCGTTCGAGCAACCCTACCAATGTGGTAAAAGCGACTTTTGCCGCACTGGAGGCGCTGAGATCGGCTGATGAAGTGGCTGCAATGCGCGGCAAAACAGTTGGCGAACTGCTGGGCAAAAATGTCCCCGCAGAGGCTGAATAAGGAGGCACAGGATGGAAATGGTTAAAGTAACCCTCGTAAAGAGCCTGATCGCTGCGCTCCCTAATCAGAAAGCAACGGCTGCTTCTTTGGGACTCAAGAAAATCGGTGACAGCAAAACTTTGCCTGAAACTGATTCGCTTAAAGGTAAAATAAAGGTTATTTCACATCTTGTGAAAGTTGAAACCGTCTAAGAAGGAGGAGATCACGTGAAACTTCATGAACTTTCTCCGGCAGCAGGCTCCGCTGTAAAGCCTTTTCGCAAGGGCAGAGGAACCGGTTCCGGTAACGGCAAAACAGCCGGAAAGGGCCATAAAGGTCAGAACGCTCGCTCCGGTGGCGGCGTAAAACCCGGTTTTGAAGGCGGTCAGCTCCCGCTGTACAGAAGACTTCCTAAGAGAGGCTTCTACAACAAATTTGCAACCGTATATTCTATCGTAAACGTTGAAAAGCTGAACAGCTTTGAAGACGGTGCGGTAGTGGATATGGCGGCATTGCTTGATGCCGGTATCATTAGAAAAGAAAACGACGGACTCAAAGTACTCGGCCGTGGTGAAATCACTAAGAAAGTAACTGTTAAGGCAAATGTCTTTTCGGCCTCCGCAAAAGAAAAAATTGAAGCGGCTGGCGGAAAGATTGAGGTGGTCTGAGTGAAAAAGGTATTCGGCAAAATCAGAGATATCTGGATGGCAAAGGATATTCGCAGTAAGCTTCTGTTTACTGCATTCATCCTTTTGCTGTACAGACTTGGTTCTGCAATTCCTGTTCCTTATGTGAATGATTCTATTATGACCAGCTTCCAGCAGGCATATGGTGGAACCGTTCTGGAATACCTGAATTTGCTTTCCGGTACTGCACTTGCACAGGCAACCTTGTTTGCTCTGTCCATCTCTCCTTATATTACTGCGCAAATTGTATTGCAATTGCTTACAGTTGCAATACCGAAGCTTCAGCAGATGTCCAAGGAAGAGGACGGCAAAAAGAAAATTGCTCAATACACCCGTGTGTTGACTATAGCACTGGCATTGCTCACTTCTTTTGCGTACTTCCAAATTCTGAAGAATAATAGCTGGCTGGTTCGCAGCGATCTTTTCGCAGCGATTGTTATTATCGCATGCTTTACCGCAGGCGCGTCTATTATCATGTGGCTGGGTGAAAAGATTAACGAAAGCGGTATTGGCAACGGTATTTCCATGATTCTGTTCGCTAATATTTTGTCCGGACTGCCCAGTAATCTGCTGTCTGTTTGGAATTTGTTTACTGATTGGGGCGTATGGACTGCTGTAGCGGTAATCGCAATTATTGCAATGATCGTGATGGTTATTTTCATTGTATTTGTAACCAACAGTGAACGGCGCATTCCGATCCAGTATGCGAAGCGGGTTGTCGGCAGGAAAATGTACGGCGGACAGAATACCAGCTTACCCATTAAGCTGAATATGACCGGCGTAATGCCAATCATATTCGCGTCATCTATTGTATCACTGCCTGCAACGATTGCTACCTTTGCAGGTGTAACCAAAGAGAGCGGCGGATTTTGGGGAACCTTCCTGAAAGTCTTTGAAGCAACCTCGCCCTTGTATATTGTACTGTACTTGGCTTTGATTGTGGCGTTCTCTTACTTCTATATCATGATTTCCTTCGACCCGGTAGAGGTTTCAAACAATTTAAAGCGTAACGGCGGCACTGTACAGGGGATTCGCCCCGGTGCGCCTACTGCCGATTACATCAAGAAGATTTTGAACCGTGTAACGCTGATTGGGGCTTTCTTCCTGATCATCGTGGCAGGACTTCCCTTGATTCTCAATTCAGTTGCTTCGCTCTTTGAGGTAACAAAACTGTCCGGACTTGCGTTTGGCGGTTCCTCTCTGCTGATCGTAGTAGGCGTTGCGCTGGAAACTTACAGAGATATCGAGGCCCAGATGTCTATGCGGCATTACAAGGGATTTTTGCAGTAAGCTGTGAGGTGAGCTGATATGAAAATTATGTTTTTGGGCGCTCCCGGCGCCGGTAAAGGCACTCAGGCTGAAAATGTCAGCGCTGCATTTGGCATTCCCGCCATTTCCACTGGCGCGATCATCAGAGAAGCCATTAAAACCGGCACTGAAATGGGAAAGGCTGCAAAGTCGTATACCGAATCCGGCGCATTGGTACCTGATGAGGTCGTTATCGGAATTATTAAAGAACGGTTAGAGGCAGATGACTGCAAAAACGGGTTCATTTTGGACGGCTTTCCCAGAACAGTAGTTCAGGCGGAAGCTCTGGACCAGATGGGGATCGAAATGGATGTGGTGGTCAGCATTGAAGTTCCCGATGAAAAAATCGTTGAACGAATGAGCGGACGCCGCGTATGCCCGGTGTGCGGCGCAAGCTATCACACTGTTTATAAGCCTTCGGCTGACGGAAGCACCTGCGATAAAGATGGCGCGGGTTTGACTATGCGCAAGGACGACGCGCCCGATGTTGTTCTCAGCCGGCTGAAGGTTTATCATGAACAGACCGAACCCTTGAAGGATTATTATCAGTCAAAGGGCAAACTGAAACTGGTAGTGGGACAGGAAAAGGTTGAAGATACCACTCGCCTGACGCTGTCAGCTATTAAAGGGTAAGGCTGAGAATGATACAGCTGAAAAATGCGGAGCAGATCTCCGCAATGAAAAAAGCAGGAAGAATCACTGCTGAAGCACTTGTGCTTGCCGGCGAAACGGTAAAGCCCGGCGTGACCACCAAGCATATCGATGATGTGATCAGACATCATATTGAGAAGTGCGGTGCGAAGCCTTCCTTTTTGGGTTATGCCGGCTTTCCGGCGAGCGCGTGTATCAGCGTCAACAATGAAGTGATCCATGGCATTCCTTCCAAGGATGTTGTTTTACAGGAAGGGGACATTGTCAAGGTGGATGTGGGCGCCTTTATCGGCGGCTTTCACGGAGACTCTGCCCGCACCTTTGCGGTGGGTCATATCAGCGACGAAGCGGCCAGACTGAAAAAGCTGGAGATCGGAAACCGACTGGGTGATGTAGGCAATGCTATTGAATCTCACGTTATCAAAGCGGGGTATTCAGTAGTTCGAAAATATGTAGGTCATGGCGTAGGTCATAATCTGCACGAATCTCCTGATGTGCCTAACTACGGAACGCCCGGAAGAGGTTACCGGCTGACTGCCGGCATGACGTTAGCAATTGAGCCGATGGTTTGCACCGGTTCTTCGGCGGTGCATGAACTGGCTAACGGCTGGACGGTTGTAACGGATGACGGCGGATTGGCAGCTCACTATGAAAATTCAATTGCGCTGACCGACAACGGCATTATTGTATTGACTTCAGTCGATCATATCGGCTGAATAAGGAGGGATTCTTCTGGCTAAAGATGATGTAATCGAATTTGAGGGAACCGTTGTGGAAGCAATGCCCAACGCGACCTTTAAGGTTAAGCTTCCCAATGGGCATATCATAACCGCCCACCTTTCCGGTAAGCTTCGCCTGAATTATATTTGGATTCTTCCCGGCGACAGTGTAAAGGTGGAAGTTTCCATTTACGATCCTACCAAGGGTCGGATCACATGGCGTTCAAAATAAGAAAGGAATGGTGAATGACATGAAAGTGAAACCGTCCGTAAAAAAGATCTGCGACAAGTGCAAGATCATCAAAAGAAAGGGTGTCGTAATGGTTATTTGCGAGAACCCGAAGCATAAGCAGAAGCAAGGCTAAAATCATAAGAAAGGTGATAAATATATGGCACGTATAGCAGGTGTTGATATTCCGAATAACAAGCGTATCGAAATTGCGTTGACCTATATCTACGGAATCGGCAGAAAGAGCGCAAACGACATTCTGGCTGCCACCGGAATTGATCCGGATACTCGTGCGAAAGACCTGACCGACGCCGATGTAGCAAAGCTCCGTGATGAAATTGATGAGCACTACAAGGTGGAAGGCGATCTTCGCCGCGATGTAGCGTTGGATATCAAGAGAATGGTCGAAATCAACTGCTACCGGGGAATCAGACACAGAAAAGGTCTGCCGGTTAGAGGACAGAGAACCAGAACTAATGCGAGAACCAGAAAAGGTCCCGCAAAGACCATTGCAAATAAGAAGAAATAAGGAGTGAGAACAGCAAGATGGCAAAAGCTACCGCAAAAAAGGTTGTTAGAAAGCGCAAGGAGCGTAAAAACATCGAAAAGGGTGCCGCTCATATTCGCGCAACCTATAACAACACCATCGTTACAATTACTGATCTGAACGGAAACGCTGTTTCTTGGGCTTCCGCCGGCGAGCTTGGCTTCAAAGGCTCCAGAAAGTCCACTCCCTTCGCAGCACAGTCCGCTGCTGAAACAGCTGCCAAGATCGCAATTGAACATGGCATGAAAACCGTTGAAGTATATGTTAAAGGTCCCGGATCCGGACGCGAGTCCGCTATCCGTGCGCTTCAGGCAACCGGTTTGGAAGTTACTATGATTAAAGATGTAACGCCTATCCCCCACAACGGCTGCCGTCCCCCGAAGCGCCGTCGCGTATAATTCTATAGGAGGTAAGTAAATATGGCAGTAAATCACGATCCTATTCTGAAGAAGTGCAGAGCGTTGGACATCAGCCCCGCAGTTCTCGGATATAACAAGAAATCAAACAGAAATCCCGATCAGGGCATGAAGCGCAAAATGTCTGAGTACGGAATCCAGCTGAAAGAAAAGCAGAAACTTAAATTTGTTTACGGTGTGCTTGAAAAGCAGTTCTATCACTATTACGAAATGGCAGCCAAGAAGCCGGGCGTTACCGGTGAAAATCTGATTGAAATTCTTGAGACCCGTCTGGACAATGTGGTTTGGAGAATGGGCATGGCTTCCACTCGCCGAGAGGCAAGACAGTTGGCTACTCATGGGCACTTCACGCTTAATGGCAAGAAGGTTAACATCCCCTCGATTCTTGTAAAGCCCGGTGATGTTATCGCTCTGAAGGAAACCAGCCGCTCCCTCGACAAGTTCAAGGCGCAGGCTGAGAATCTTGACACCAAGAGCGCACCCAAATGGCTGGAAGTAAATGCAGACGCACTCTCCGCTAAAGTGGTTGCAATGCCCGCTAGAGAAGATCTTGATTTCGAGATCAACGAGCAGCTTGTCGTCGAGCTTTACTCTAAGTAATACTCTCAGCATGCAGTGGCAGGCAGAATGCTGTCTGCCTCGGTTTCAAAACCATCAATAAAATAGGAGGGTATTTAATGATAGAGATGATTGAAAAGCCTAATATTGTCACAGAATTCCTTAGTGATGATGGAAAAGTAGGCAAATTTGTTGTCGAACCTCTCGAGCGCGGCTACGGTACGACGCTTGGTAATTCGCTGCGCAGAGTTCTGCTCAGCTCTCTTCCCGGCGTTGCGGTAGTCAGCGTAAAAATTGACGGCGTACTGCATGAAATTTCAACAATTCCCGGTGTAAAAGAGGATGTTCCCGAACTTATCCTCAATGTAAAGGGGATCGTTGCCAAACTGTATTCTGACAGTGCAAAGACGGTGCTGATCGATATGACCGGTCCCTGCAATGTCACTGCCGGAGATATCAAGCAGGATGCAGATATTGAAATTCTGAATCCTGAACTGCATATTGCGACACTGAGCGACAACGCCAGATTCTATATGGAACTTACTTTCGATCATGGCAGAGGCTATGTGTCACAGGATAAAAACAAGCAGAATAATTCTCCCGTTATTGGTTTGATTTATACCGATTCGATCTATACTCCGGTATATAATGTCAGCTACAAAGTCGAAAATACCCGCGTAGGCAATATAACCGACTATGATAAACTGACGCTGGAAGTCCTGACCAACGGTGTGATTTCCGCAAAAGAAGCAGTATCGCTGGGAGCCAAGATACTCAATGAACATCTCAACCTCTTTGCCAATCTTTCGGAAGAAACAAGAGGCACTCAGCTCATGGTTGAACGGGAAGAAACCGTGAAAGAAAAAATTCTTGAGATGACCATTGAGGAACTTGACATGTCCGTCAGAAGCTTCAACTGCTTGAAACGAGCAGGTATTAATACTGTTGAAGACCTGACGAACAAGACCGAGGAAGATATGATTAAGGTCAGAAACCTCGGAAAGAAATCGCTTGAAGAAGTGATTGCAAAATTGCATTCGCTGGGACTTGATCTCAAACATGAGGAAGAGTAACTCAGCCGATTCGATGATTTAAGTAAAAGGAGGAAACTCAAACATGCCCGGAACCAGAAAACTTGGCAGAGCTACTGCTCACAGAAATCTGATGCTCCGTGGAATGGTCACATATCTGCTTGAAAACGGACAGATTGAAACGACCGTTACCAGAGCTAAGGAAGTACGCAGTCTTGCCGAGAAAATGATAACGCTCGGAAAGACCAACACTCTTGCTTCCCGTCGCGCTGCGTTGGCTTTTATCACTAAGGAAGACGTAGTAAAGAAGCTGTTTACTGAAATCGCACCCCAGTATGAAGGTAGAAATGGCGGTTATACCGCTATCTATAAGCTGGGTCCCCGTCGCGGAGACGGTGCCGAAATGGCTATTATTAAGCTGATTGGTTTGGAGGCGCCTGCTGCTGCAACGGAAGAGGATAAAAAGGCCGCTAAAAAGGCGAAAAAGGCCGCTAAAAAGGAAGCGGCTTCCGCTGACGCTGAATAATCAGTTTAAGCAAACAATAAGACAAAGGAGACGCTTTGTACAAAGCGTCTCCTTTGTCTTATTACGATCGAAAATGCGGATTCGATGTTCCTCCATACATCGAAATGAAAAAGATTGGGAAATAAATTAGGTAAAGTATATTTAACATGCTTTTTTTAGAAGGTGTAGTTGTATCATTTGTGGCTGAATTGAACGCCATAAAAGCCGCTTTATATTTTAGGACGGCTTTAAGAATGATGCTCGGTTCATTTAAAAATCAATGAAGTATCAATGAAATGAATGCTTTATTTGAATGGGTTTTAATAATAAATAGCTGATCTCCCTTAAAAGATAATATAAGAAATATTTTTACCACGAAAGCATGCGTCAAAAAATATTTCTGCTCACACCTTTCGCGTTTATCGTACAAACCTTATTTGTAATTTCGGAGAATTATCTTTTTGAAACTCAACAGCACTTTTACTGCCTTTCCAAACGAAAACTTATTAGCTGCATATTACGCCTTAATTATTTTTACTGTACAAGTACCTATGGTTTTCATCGCATTGTCAGATGTATTGTCAGTTTTTAAAAAATAAGTTCCAGACTAAAGCCGTGAATGCGCCGCAGATCGCGCAAACACGCTTCAAATTGAACTTTGGCGGTCTCAAAGTCTGTGGAAGTGCAATCGTTGCTCAGCCATGAAAAATATGCTTCATAAGCGTTATTGGCTGCACGAATAAGATCATAGGGAGAAGTGTAGGCAGCGATAGTTTTAAGCCGGGTCCAATCCACGCTAATCTTATCGGCATAACCTTCTGTATCCGGATCGCTGTTTAATGCATTTAGCAGACTGTCGCAGCGCTCTGTAAGCAAATGCCCGTTTATAAAGGCGCTTATAGGAAGCAGAAGAACTAAAAAAACGGCTATTAGTAGTTGCTTCATGTTTTTTCCTCTTTCCTTATAATGGTATATTGTCCGAGATCGTCCATAGTCAGCAAAAAAACAGCCTTTAAAGCGATTTTTTTGGATGTTAGCAACTGTTCTATCTTTGCTTTAGAAATATTCAATTGTTTGAGCATGGAGCGATTATATCGTCCGTCAGTAATCAGGACATGTGCAATGCCTCGCACGGGCGGATTGAAATCGTCGGGAAGGTCTTCGCAAACGGGCGGCTGACTTTGGGCGGTTAGAAAGATCGAAATAGCGCCAGAGGCTTCCAAAATAGCATATGAAATATCTGTAGGATCGCTGACGCCATTGGTGCGCAGAACCGCGAGAAATTCCTCGGGCGTAATCCGGTTTCGACGCAATTCGCGCTGTTGAATTTTTCCGTTAAGAATAAGAAAGCAGGGCGTTCCTTCTATCAATTTACGGAGATTAGGGAAGCGAAAAAATAAAGATGGAAGAATAATTTCCAGTGAAAAAATAAAGGCGACCGGTATTAATCCATATAGAATCGGTATATTGGCATCCGCAATAGGAATGGCTGCTACTTCAGAGAGCAGCAATGTGCTGATAAGCTCAGATACCTGTAATTCGCCTAACTGCCGCTTTCCCATCAGCCGCATGACGATCATTAAAAAAAGATATATAATCAGCGTTCTGCAAAGAATTGACGTCATATGATCCCTCCCGAGAATAGTATGGCGCAAGTGAAAATTTTCATTCATGACATTACAGATCTCCATTCCCGAAAAAAGAGTAAGAAAAGAAGAAAAAGAAGAGGAAAAGGTATTGACAAAGGAGC
>CAZMTU010000050.1:0-8752 GCA_964569225.1 uncultured Lachnospiraceae bacterium
ATTTCGGTACCGATATTTACCGTCTATCGGTTTACACGCCCGTCGCTTCCTTCAATAAGCTGACTAAGCTCCGCAAGCGCAAATGGTGCCGCGTCGCCCTCAATGGTATGTTTGAGCGCGCCGGCTGCCGCAGCTATTTCCAGTGCCTGTTTCGGCGCCCAATTGCTGACCAGACCGTAAATCAATCCCGCATCGAACGCATCGCCTGCGCCCACCCGATCAGTCACTTCAAGCTCATAGGCGCGGCTGATCTCAATCTTGCCGTCTGAGCCGCACCATAATGCCTGCCAGCCAGTGCGGGACGCGGAATGAGTCGTGCGCATGGTGAGCGCCAATGACCGAATTGAGTAACATTCCTTCATTCGATGCGCCAATTTGCAGCATTTTTCAACCCGATTTTCATCAATATCCGGTTCAGTAAGCCCAAATAACGCACCGATCTGACCGTCATTGGTAATACATACATCCATATAGGGCAAAAACGGTTCAATGGCGCGCCCCGCGACGTCACTGTCCCATAGATTCTTTCGGTAATTGAGATCACAGCTTACCGGAATGTGCATTGCTTTGGCAGCGCTGCACGCCGACAAGCAAGCATTCCTGAGCGCTCCGCTCAGGGCAAGCGTAATCCCTGAAAAATGGAACCAATCAGCGCCCTCAAGCAGTTCCGCCCAATTGAATTCCTCAGCAGCCGCGGTTGCTATAGCGGAATATGCGCGGTCATACAGTACGCGTGAAGGACGCACCGATGTTCCACGCTCCAGAAAATAGAGTCCCATCCGTTCGCCGCCCCGAAGAATCCGGTTAGTTTCTACACCATAGCGGCGAAGGTGTCGGATCGCTCCCTCGCCCAGCGCATTATCGGGCAGCTTGGTTACATATCGGCTGTTTACTCCCAGCGAAGCCAGCATAAGTGCCGTATTGGCTTCGCAGCCGCCGTAATAAGCGTCATAGCGAGCAGCTTCGCCGGTACGCAGATGCGCTTCCGGACTAAGCCGCAGCATTAATTCTCCAAAGGTTACGACCCGTTTCATGCTGACACCTTCCGGATGGCATCTGCCGCTTTCACAGCTTCAGCGGCAAGCCGGGTGATCTCCCCAAAATTTTCCGCCTCTAACAGGACAGACGTCACCATCCAACTGCCGCCGCAGGCAAATACATTTTCAAGTGACAGGTAACGGGCCAATCCGGCAGCCGTGATTCCGCCGGTCGGCATAAATGTAAGGTCCGGAAACGGTCCCTTCAGCGCTTTCAGCATAGACGGTCCGCCTGCCGCTTCCGCCGGAAAAAATTTCAACGCCTTATAGCCCATTTTTACAGCGTTTGTCACCTCAGTAGGCGTACATACCCCCGGCATGTGAGGGTAGCCATGGCAGGTACAGTATTCCGCCATTTCCCTGTCTAAACCGGGACTGACCAAAAAGCGCGCGCCGCTCTGCATAGCCATTCCCGCCTGTCGGCAGGTCAGCACCGTCCCCGCGCCCACCAAAAAGCCGGGATAAGCCTTGACGATCGCATCAATCGCCCGTTCAGCTCCCTCTGCCCTAAAGGTAATCTCCGCACAATGAATACCGCCTTTCATCAGTGCTTCCGCTAATTTAGGCGCAAGCCGCCAATTTTTCAACTGCACCACCGGCAGCACCCATTGACCGTCCATCATTTCCCGCAATGGCTTCATTCTCATATCATCCTTTCTGCCAACAGACATTTAGTCATGCTGCTATGATTTCTAAGAAACCGCCGTTTTAATATTTTACTTATAATTTAGGTTAGAAAATCCGCCGTCAAGAAAACGGACGGGCTTGAGGAAAACGAAAAGTACAGTGTTCAAGAGGGCTTTGCCCTCTTCGATATGAATTCTTACATAATAAAATGTTTATAAAACAGCGTCTGTCCGATTAAACCGATTCGTTCCTATGCTTAGCCGAAAAATTACAGTGTTTTTTCAATGCCTTCCCATAGACCGTTCAGGTAACAAGCCCCCAGCGCCCGATCGTAGAGTCCATAGCCAAAACGCCCCTTTTCTCCCCAGATCATCCGGCCGTGATCGGGACGTACATAGCCGTCAAATCCGTTCACGATCAGCGCGCGGGCAATGGCATACATATCCAGCGAACCGCAATCGGTAGGGTGTCCCACTTCTTCAAAGCAGCGCGAACCGGTATGCCGCACATTGCGCATATGAACGAAATGAATCCGGTCGGCAAATTCTGCTGCCATCCGGGGCAGATCATTTGCCGGATCAGCCCCCAAAGACCCTGTGCAGAAGGTCAATCCGTTAGTTCTGCGGTCTACCAGCTTCAAAAATTTTCGAAGATTTTCACGGTTTGTAATGATTCGGGGCAGCCCAAACAGCGACCACGGCGGATCGTCCGGATGAATCGCCATATTTACGCCCGCCTTTTCAGCTGCCGGAATGACCGCTTCCAGAAAGGCTTGAAGATTGTGCCAAAGCTGTATATCCGAAACCGATTCATACCGGCGCAGCAATCCGCGCAGTTCCTCCTTGGTATAGCTGGCATCCCATCCGGGAAGCGACAGATCGCCGGTCAATGGATTCATTGCCTGTACGGCAGCGTCGTCATATGCCAATCCGTTAGAACCGTCGGCATGCGGATGGCACAGTTCACTGCGCAGCCAATCAAATATCGGCATAAAATTGTAGCAAACACATTTTATGCCTGCTTCACCTAACCGTTTAACGGTTTCGCAATAGTGATCGATCAGAATGTCCGCTTTTTCGCTGCCCAGTTTTATCTCCTCCGGTATCGGCACACTTTCCACTACTTCAAAATCAAGCCCATGCGCAGCGGCATTCTTTCCGATTTTCGCAATGCTCTCTCTGCTCCAAATTTCCCCCGGCGGCACATCGTACACAGCCGAAACAATTCCGGTCATACCGGGAATCTGCCCGATCTGCTCCAGTGTAACCGGATCATCCTGCCCATACCATCTGAATGTCAGTTTCATCTGCTTTCACCCTCAATATTTTTACCGTAAAACCAATTTCTCAGCTCATACGTTTTATAAGTTATTATAACATAAATGAAATTGCAATGGAATTGTTAATTCAGGCAAAATTCATTGCAATTTGGTGCATTGTATGATATAATAAAAAATATAAAAGCGCATACAAAAGCGCCTGAATACAGTGCAAACACAGGCGGCGCTTTTACTGAAAATTTTTCCCGTCGGCTCACCCCCATTTTCCCGCCGGCAAATACGAAAAATTTTCCGAAGCTTTTCGGTTTTATAACATCGCCCGAATACAGTGCGAACATAGGCGGCGCTTTTACTGAAAATTTTTCCCGTCGGCTCACCCCCATTTTCCCGCCGGCAAATACGAAAAATTTTCCAAAGCTTTTCGGTTTTATAACATCGCCTGAATACAGCGCGAACATAGGCGGCGCTTTTACTGAAAATTTTTCTTGTCAGCTTATGCACCCATTTTACAAAAAATATAACTTACCTGCCTGATTTAAAAAAGGCAGAACAGTATAATAAGACTTTTTACGAAAGAAGGTGTTTTCATGGCGGTTCTGAGCGCGTACACCGATGAGAACTTTGATTATCATCACTCTGTTGATCCGCATCCCTCCGCAGGCGAGTTTTCGCTCCATGCTCATGACTGCTATGAAATTTATTGGTTTATCAGCGGGAAGGCTGTTTTTTCAGTAGAAGGCAACCAATATCGGCTTTCAGATGACGATTTGATGATCTTTCGGCCGGGCGAGGTACACCGTTTACTCATTGATGAAAATAAGCCGTATGAACGGATAGCGCTTCATTTTTCTCCCCTGATGCTTGAAAGAATGGATCCGGACTGCTGTCTGCTGACTCCCTTCAATGACCGTGTGCAGGGACGGCTGAACCGATACGCGCGCTCCGAATGGCAATTCGGTCAACCATGCGCGTCCCCTTCCGGCGACTGGAAAGCCTTTCTGCTTAACGCAATTCAGCCGGATGACCGACTGCCGCCTTCTCTTACCTTTTTATCAGGATTGCTGCCCTTTCTGAGAATCCTCTCTTTCACCTTCTTTCACAGGCAGGCTTCGGAACCGCCGACGCCGCCTTTATCGGTTCAGCTTGTAGATTATGTGAACCGACACCTCTTCGAGCCGCTTTCTCTCCGCCAAATCAGCGATCAATTCTTTATCAGCTGCTCGCAGGTCTCCAGACTTTTTCGAACAGCCACCGGCTCATCCTTTTTACAATATGTCCGTATGAAACGCCTGACCGCCGCAAGACTAAGGATTCAAAAGGGGGAAAATCCTCAAACCGCCGCGGGAATCTGCGGATTTCCTGATTATTCCACCTTTTGGCGCGCTTACAAGGAACGATATGGCATTACCCCCAGCAAAGAGCGTGCCGAACTATCTGTCAGTCATTCAAACAGCGTTCCCTCTGAAACAGCGCCCAAATAGACCGCAGATAATACGGATACTTTCCCCGTACAGTCACTAACTGTTGAAAGGATTTATCATGAATATTCATTGGAATGCTCAAGTATATGCTCAGAATTTTGATTTTGTCCCCCGCTACGGCGAAAGCCTGACTGATTTGCTGACATTACCGGCAGGCAGTACCGTTCTGGATCTCGGCTGCGGAAACGGACAACTTACCGGACGGTTGGCGGAAAAGGGTTATGCGGTCACAGGACTGGACGCGTCTATCGAAATGCTCACGCTCGCCAGAAAAACATATCCGGCGCTGAAATTCATGCAAGCCGACGCCGCCCACTTCAAGCTGCACCAACCGGTAGACGGCATTTTTTCTAACGCTGTTTTTCATTGGATTAACGATCAGTCGGCTTTACTGAGATCGGTTGCTCATGCATTGAAGCCGGGCGGGCAGATTGTCTGTGAATTCGGCGGAAAAGGCTGCGCTCAAACAATTCATTCCGCGCTCCGGCAGATATTTGCCGAACATGGACTTTCCTATCGGTTTGATTTTTATTTTCCCACTATCGGTGAATACGCCCCGCTGATGGAAGCCAACGGATTGAAGGTCGTCTATGCGGCTCTTTTTGACCGCACTACTCCGTTATCAGGGGAAACCGGACTGGCGGATTGGATCCGCATGTTTGATCAAGCGCCCTTTGAAGCGCTTTCTCCGGAACTAACCGACAGGATCATTACCGAAGCGGAAGACAGATTGCGCCCTATGCTTTATCATAGCGGCATATGGACTGCGGATTATGTTCGGATCAGGCTGAAAGCCATTAAAATCAAATAAAAAGATTGGTAAAACGATCATGTATGAGGCGTCACAGCAAAAAACTGTACGCTGCCCCTAAAAACCGCTTCGCTCAAATAATTTCATCTTTTATTAAAATAAAGACTGCTTTTGCTTCAGCACAATAGAATTAGCCACCGTTTTTTTTCCGTGTAACCGGCAACAGTCATCTGTCTGCGATCATCGCGGACATTACGGAGGTCTTATGTCTGAATTCACACCTAAACTCATCAATGAATTTTCTATTGAACGGGTACTGCATACCGCGCCCGTTCGCCCGATAAACGCCCGAATCTGCTATGATTATGCTTACAATCGAGAAATTCTTTTTCTGAATTTTAAAAACTGCTCCGATCAGCCGATCCGCTCTGTTTATTTTCATTTAATCTGTCTTGATGACGCCGGAGATGAAGTGAGCCGTATGGAGAGCGCATCCCTGCGTTCGGTTGATGCAGCACCTTCAGCCTTTTTCGGTTCCGATCAGCCGATCGTATTGGAGAATTCCAACACTTATACGGTCATTCCACTTCTTCAAAAGATCGTTTTCATTGACGGAAGCGTTTGGCGGCGGCCGATATCCGCGACAGAAGAAATCTCTCCCATCAGCGAATGTTCCAAGGCGAACGGACAACCGGTCCAAGCAGTGGAGCCTCAGCCGCCTTTGAAAAAAGCGGAACAACAGCGCCCTAACCATTTGAACAATGAGCCTGTATATAAAAAACAATCTGCAAGTGAAAGCATGATCAAGCAGCTAAGAACAGAGCCATCAGATGCCGTCCGCCCTCCGATTCTCGGCGCTTCCTCCGCCACTGCTCCCACAACCGCTGACCAATCGGACAGTCGGGCAAAGCCCCCAGCGGACGCTCCGGCGGACATCCAAACAGACGCCCAAAAAGAAGCGCTCTATCAGCAGCTTATCGCGCAAAAGCCAACCGATTCAGCAGGATGGCGGTTACTTGCCGATTCGCTGCGCCAGCTTGGAAATTATCGGGATGCCGCTCCTCTTGCTTTGAATGCCTCTCAAAAAGCCAAGCGCATGAAAGCTTCCGAAAAACGGACTGCACAGAAAGCCGCAAGAGAAGCAGAAGCGCTGGCAATTCAACAAGCCAAGCATCGAAAAAACATTTTGCGCATCACCGGAATCTGCATCGGCACAGTGCTGGTCATTACCGCACTGATATTGCTTTTTGTATTTGTTCTGATTCCCGCTGACAGACAATCCGACTATAATGACGCTAAAGCGCTTTATGAAAGCGGCCGATATACCGATGCCATTACCGCCTTTGAAAACCTGAAGGGCTATGCGGACAGCGAAAAAATCATCCGAGCCATTAAACTTGAAATCGGCGGAAAAGAGGATGCCATTTTCGAAACTACGATTCAGTGTCCTTATTATCAGATCGAAAATGGCGCGCTTAGCTTTAATACTCGCTATACACTGACAGACGGCGTGCTTGTGCTTCCCGATGTATTAGACGATCAACCGGTTACTTCGCTGGCAAACAACGCGTTTGCCAAGGTCACAACGCTCGTTCAAATCACTCTTCCCGATCGGGTAACCTCCATTGGATCCTCCGCTTTTTCCGGCTGTACTTCACTGAAGTCTATCGTATTTTCCCAAAATCTTAAATCTATCGGAGCCAACGCGTTCGAAAACTGCGCTTCGCTGACCGCGCTTGAGCTTCCTGATTCGCTTACGTCAATAGGCAGCTATGCCTTTGGCTACTGCGCTGCGTTGACCGAGGTCACACTGCCCCAAGCAGTGACTCAACTGCCTGATGCCCTCTTTATTTCCTGTACTTCACTGAAAAATGTGACATTAGGCAATCAAATCACCACAATCGGTGCTTCCGCATTCGCTTATTGCAGTGCGCTGAGCGCTATTGATCTGCCCCAAACCGTTCGGGAAGCAGGCAACAATGCTTTTGCTTTCTGCACCTCACTTACCGAAATTGTCCTGCCCGACCGAATGACCGAATTAAGCGGACGGCTGTTTGTCAATTGCACCGGACTGAAAACCGTACAGCTCAGCAGCGCGCTCACCAAGATTGGCAGCTATACCTTTCAGGGCTGTTCCGGATTAGAAACACTGTCGCTGCCTGCTTCAGTCGGTCAGATCGGTTATTCGGCATTTGCCGGATGTACCGCCCTCCGGGAAGTCATTTATCAGTCTACTGCCGAAAATTGGGAAAAAATTACTGTGCAAACCGAAAACACCCCTTTGCTGAACGCACAGATTATTTATTCTGAATAATATATAGGAGAACTGTCCATGATCAAACGATTTTATCACCGATTGACTTCGTTCCGTCCCATTCTGTCCCTAACCGCCCTCGTGCTTTTGATCAGTTTATGTGTTTCCTGCACCAAATCTGCCGAAAATACTTCAAGCACATCATCCGCTGCTCGCCCACTTACCTTTACTGAAACTATATCCATTCAATCCCCCCCATTGGTTTCGGATGAAACCGCTGTAACATCTGAAACGGAAGCAATTTCGCCCGAACCTGAGCTGCCGCTTGAAATGCTTCAGGCAGTATTTCAAGCGACCCCGCGCGACGCCGCATACATGTCCATGTATGACCTAACGGCAAATCGCCTGCTCTATAGCACCGGCGAATCACAAATGATCTATCCCGCTTCCACCACCAAGCTGATTACCATTCTTTATGCGCTGACCATTGCTGACGCGGGGGACTATTTTACGGTAGGCGATGAAATTAAAATTGCCCCTGCCGATTCCTCAAAAGCATGGATCAGTGAAGGGCAAACGCTTACCCTGCGCGATCTCATTGCCGCCATGCTCCTGCCTTCCGGTAATGACGCAGCTTATACTGTTGCGGTAAACTGCGGCAGAAAAGCAGCTGCAACCCCATCGCTTGGTTCTGAAGAAGCCCTGAAAATATTTATGGACGGGCTGAACCAGTACGCTCAGATCATCGGTCTGACGGGCAGTCACTTTGTTACGCCCGACGGCTATCACGACCCGGAGCACTACACCACCATGCAGGATATGGCGATCATTGCCCACATGGCATATGAAAATGAATTGATGGCGGAAATTATGGCTATGCCTTCTTACACTGCTACCCCCAAAAACAGCAGTAAATCTATGACATGGGAAAATACCAATCTGCTCCTTTCCGAAAATTCCAAATATTATTATCCGCCCGCCACAGGCATGAAAACCGGCTACCATTCAGATGCCGGCGTATGCCTGATCGCCACAGCAGAGCATAACGGACGTACACTGATGGTACTGCTCTTTAAGGGCAACGATAAAAACGCCCGTTTCAGCGACGCCAATATGCTGCTTGAACTTGGCTTCTCCATTTTGGAGGCATAAGGGTTTACTGTAAAATAAAAAATCACGGCTATACGCCGTGATTGAAAGCGGGAAACAAATCAAACGTGGCTTTGCCTTCGATGGTTTACCTCATTCTCTTTTAGGGGACCTTTTTAAAAAAAGTCCCCTAAAACCCTCAAAAACATTTGATTATTCACTTGTTTCTATATT
>CAZMTU010000050.1:8852-15688 GCA_964569225.1 uncultured Lachnospiraceae bacterium
TCCATGTTCTGCAATCCCGGTTTACAGCTCGGATTTCTTAAGCTGTTGATAAAGTAATTGGGCTTTGCCTTCGGGGGTTTACCTCGTTCTCCTTTAGGGGACTTTTTGAAAAAAGTCCCCTAAAACCCTCAAAAACATTTGATTATTCACTTGTTTCTATATTTTATAACTTGAATTTTTCCATGTTCTGCAATCCCGGTTTACAGCTCGGATTTCTTAAGCTGTTGATAAAGTTAATTGCGTGCTGCCTTCGATGGTTTACCCCAATTAATGATCAGTCTGTTTTTGATCAGATTTACTTTACCTGTATTGCACCGCGTGAAGCGATCAGCTTGCTTCCGATCGGGTGTTGGATTATTTTCCAAATATTACCACAAAAAGCGTGCATTAATAAATAATAAACAGCCTACACCGAAAAAGGTCAACCGCATCGCCTGCAATATCCGCAATTCGTCGAATCAAACGCCGCTTTAAGAAAATATAGCGAACGTTAAACCGTGCCGGCAATCATTCAAAACAACAGCCAATATATATCCCACGCTTCGTTACAGAGAATTTCAGCATAAATATTTCTCTATAGTCCCATATGCCCGCTTAAATTAAGAGTCCGACCTGCTTCCGGAAACCGGGAGCAGGTCGGATGACTTTTTATGGATTTATTTTGTCTGAAAATCAGCCTATATTTTCCACACCAATGCAGGCAACCTCAGTAAGAGCCGCATATTCAGTTGAAGCGCCGGACGTTTCAACCTCAAAGCCGGACAGCTTGATCGAAGTGGTTACAACGCCGCCCAGATCAAAGGACTGTGCCAATGAGGAATTAGTCAGAGAAATTTCCCTGGTGGTTCCGTCAGACAGCGTCAGTGTGCATCCGGTGAAATAGGAATCGTGCGGGAAATCCGCCCGAATGGTAATGAGCAATTCATTGATCGTTACTTCACGTCCGAAATCAATCATGAAGTAATCGTCCTCTGCGATCGTTGAGGAAGGCGCCCAAGACTGATACGGATAAGTACCGTGTCCGTCATTAGCGGTAAAGCCGTCGATGGCATTCCGAGCTGCCCATTCCATATTGGTTTGATAAACATTATTAGTGGATGCGTGAGGATAGCTTCCGGACGCGTCGGTCAGATCGTAAGGATTCAGCGCCAAATTATGAGAAGCGGTTAATTCCTCTTCTGTCGCTACACGGGCATAAATCGTATTGTTGGTGTACACAACGCCTTTACCGGGATTCATTGTATTGGGATAAGCAGATGTCAAAGAAGGCATGGTGTAAGTAAAGGTACCGTCAGGGCAGTAAATAATGGCTTCGCCCACACGGGAGCTTAAACTAAGCGCCAAATACTTTTCGCCTTCCGGAAGCTTAACGGTCAGCTTATCGCCTGCGGTATAGCTGGTAACTACCAATGCTACCATTCCGCTGCCGGTTGTTTCGAACACCTTCCCGTTTTTCTTGGTAAAGTTGAGTTCAAGCTTGGCGGATTCATCAATCTGTCCCGCGCGTTCCAGTTTTGCATACTTATTAAGCATATCGTACAGCTCGCGCTTATTGAGTTCTTCCTCATATTCGCGGATATCGTTGCCGTCCCATGCCTCCCGAACTTCATAAGTACCGTAACAGGGGACGCCCAAATCGATCCAGCAGGCAATCGCCTGAATTTCTTCCTCCGTCAAATTGCCGTGTCCCTGTCTCAGCTTCTTTATAATAGCGGATTTAGAGGCGCCGTATGTATTCGGACGGAGAATCTCACACTGGCTCATGGAAGAAATATAGTTTGTATAGGTGTTGCTGGATTTACCCACCCACTGAATAGAGCTGTTAACCGAAGAACCGGTAAGCAGCAGATAACTCAGCGGGAAGTATTTCCGCATACGGCTGCCCAATACAGGCGTCCCTTCCAACGAAATGGAAGCAGGTGTATCACTCACGCCGGTAGAAGTAGTTGAAACGGTCTGAACCGCGTAAAGCTGCACATCCATTTCAAAACCGCCGGTATGCTGATGCGCGCTTACCGCGAACACATTCTCGCCCTCTACCAAATAGTTAGACGCATTACTCAGCAAAAATTCCTGATAATCATCGACCCAGTTTTCGTCGCTGTGTACTAGATTTCCGTTGATATAAAATTTTACATCATCGTCGTAAAAGGCTTTCATATAAATTGAAGCGCCCTTAAACTGGGATATATCGTCAACAGTGAAGGTCACCCTTGCCCAAAGATAGGGGGCATTGTTATTCCAATCAGTTCCGGTACCGCCCGCGCGGTCCCCCAAGGGTGCGGCGTGTGTTTTCCAATCGGTCGTATCAAAACCAATCTTCGTCCAATCGGTTCCAGTGATCTTTTCGCTGCTGGCTGCCGTATATACCCAGTTTGCGCGCAGGGGCACCAATGTGGTAGAAACGCCCGCAGAAGTGCTTGCTCTCATTGCTACATCGACAAACTGTCCCGCAGAAGAGCCGGTCACCTTCACTGCCACTACATTTTCACCGATCTTGCAGGCGGCTCTTGCAGCTCCCTGCAAGGTTTCAGTCTTATAATCGGCGGCAGCTGAACTTGCAGAATAAACCTTTGTTCCATTGATATACACTTCAATGGCATTGGTATATGCCATATCCAGCAGAATAGTACACTGTTCAATATCATACTGTGTCAGCTGAACGGTTTTCCGCAGCCAAATAGTATCAGTATTTTTCCAAACGGTATTGATCTGACCTGGCGCGGTACCAATCTTACCAAAAGGCGCGTAATCCAGCTTCCAAGAGGAAATGTCGTAATCGGCCGCTGTCCAGCTTCCCGACGGAGCAGAGGTGGTATAATACCACTGATCCCGTTTGGTGATAATATCATCAGCGGCTGTGCAGTCCTCTCCATTCATAGCAGACGCATTAATCTTTGCATAAGCGGTAGCGGAATTAGAATGGCAGGTCGTACAATTCGCGTCAAGAATCGGCTGAACCACTGAGAGATAATCAAACCCGATCAACTCACCGGAATACGGATCAAACCCGTCATATTCATCCGAAACAGACATCCAAGGTTCCGACCGGAGCTGCTGGACGCCGGCTTTCATTGCCATAGTGACAGTTGAATTAGCAGGCGGCGCCATGTTTTTATCCAAATGACAGCCCACACAAGAGAAATATTCGCCTGGCTGCAATGTAGACCAGCTTCGCATGGTTTGAATCATCGCGCCGTTTTCATCTAAAAGCTGGAAGTAAAGCGGTACATTGGCGGGCGCGGTAAAGAGCGCCGAACCGTCCTCGTATACATCTACAATTCCAAGCACTTGCTTCACGTCCCAAGAACCGTTTCCGGTTGAAATGGGAGAATAAGGGTCGGAAGTACCTGTACCCGAACCAACGGTTGCACCGATAGCGGAAGAACGGAATTCAAGGCCAACTACGCGAAGGTATTTCACCGTACCTGCCTTTACATTGACCATCCCCTCGCCTTCGTAAACATTACCTACATAGTAAGTACCGAAAGCGCTGCTGTAGTCTACCAAGCTTGCCCGGTTAAAAAGCTGTGTACCGCTGACCGGCGCAATTTGGCTTGCAGGAAAGTTAGTGGTACCCTTAGCAATGACCACACTCTTCCCGCTGGTATTAATCAGTTCAATGTTAAACGCCGTGTCATTACCGCTGTAGGCTTCAGCAGTAGATACTAAAAACTCCTTTTCATTCAGCGCATAAGGATACTTAAAAACTCTGCCTTCCTGATAATACGCACTATCATTATTAGTAGAATTCTGAAGCTGAGCTGTCGCGCTGTCGCGCCACACATAGGTCAAAGCCGAGGAATTATTCCGTCCGTCGTTGGTATCTATGATGGCAAGCTTACCGCACTGAGAAATATGGTGACCGCACACGATAGAAATATACTTTCCGGTAGAACCGGGAATTTCCCGAGTATGAAGCAAGGTGGTAGGATTGGATGCATCGTTTCCGAATACTTCAGTCTGGTTGGTTCCGTCCGGGAACATCTGAAAAAGCGCCTGTACATACATTTGGTTCCGGTCATTATAGTCCCAACGGGTATACAGGATCCGACCGTCTTCTGTAGTGGTAGGATAAGTCGTATGCACCTGATCGAAGCCCAGACGGGTGATCCCGCTGCCGTCCGCATTGCACATATACAGATTGGAAACGGGCGTTAGCCAGCAATCCACCGTTTGAATATCACGGCTGGAGTTAAAGATGATCGTTCCGTTGGCAGCATAGACAGGCTCAATGTCTGCCGTACCGGAGCCAAAGGTCAGCTGAACCGTTTCACCGGTCGCAAAAATATATTCATACAGATGATAGTCATCCTTAGCCTCGGTTTTCCATGAAAACAGCACTTTAGTACCGTCTTCCGAAACGCAGGGATCACGAATAACGCCTGAACGGGAAGTGATCAGCGTTTTTTCGGTTTTCTTTACCTTGCCGTCTTCCATAGACAGCGTAATCAAGGTCATTTTTGACCCCGGATTAAAATTCGCTTCATTGCCGATGCCGGTTGCGGACATATTGTCAGAATTAAGTTCCTCCGCAAGCCCCTCGGTATAGGCATAGTGAGAACCGCCCAGCTGCTTATGATAGACCACCACAAAGCTGGTGGCTGTTTCCATCAAATCTCCCAGCATATCCGAATACTCAAGGTATTCATCCGCCGCATTGACCGGTACGCCCACGCAAAGAAGCGTTACCATCATAAATACCGTTGCAAGCGCAACCAGAAGGGATTTTACCCGTTTACTTTTCTTCATAATACTCCGGTCACCGCCTTAATATAAAATAATCTTCAGATCGCTTGCCAGCTTATTACCGCCTGCATCCGCAAAACTGATTACATAATACGCGCCTTTTTCCAAATCGGAGGGCACTTCGATCCCCGCGTCCACTGTTATAATTGACCCGAACGCCAAATCCTTCAGTTCCTGCGATTTGGTTCCGAGCGTTTTACCGTTCTGATCACAAAGCGTAACAGTTACAGTTGCGTCAGGCGCCTCCGCCTGCTGTTTTACAACCGTAAGGTTGACCAAATTATTGCCTGCCGTCAGCTTGTTATAGCTGCCATCGGCATTATATACCTGCACCACACCGTACTGTTCGCCTTCGGCGCCGATAGACAGCACATATTCCGCCAGATCAGCCGCGTCTTCATCAGAAATGGTTTTACCAAAATTAGACACCCAATATTTTACATATTCTGTCATATCGGTAAAATGACCGATATAAGACCACGGATAAGTCCGCCAGATCTCAAGCAGGGTAGGCGTATCCATTTCCCGATATTCCCACGATTCATCAAATTCCAATGCAGGTGAACTGTGCGTTTGCAGATCGGTATACAGTGGAGCCGGATGACAGATCGCGCAGCCGTACTGCTCAAAGAGCGCTTTTCCGCGGACAGCCGCTTCAGTCAAGGTACCGTCATCATTTAAGTAAGGAGAACTTACCGGGCTAAGCGAAGCAAGATACGCGATAATGTTCTCGGCAATCTCCTCAGAATCCGCGTTAAACAGCGGCGTACCCGCAACGCTTCCGTGAACACCGTGTTCTGCATTTAACTCAAGTCCGGTTGCCAAACAGGGCGGTGTACGCATAGCATACAGCATACTCTTAGTCTGCTTGAAGGTTCCTACGCCATCGCCTAATTCATCCCAGTTAAATCCGCCCGATCTTGTATCAGGATGGCAGGAAGAACAGGACTGCCAGTTCTGATAGCAGATAGAAGCGCTGTTCCAAAGCACCTCTCCCTGGCGGATCGGTCCGGCCTCCGGCTGCGTGCCGGGCGCGTAAGTCGCTGTCACAGCAAAGCTGCTCTCGTCCACCTTAACCACATTCCCGCTGAAATACTGCGCCGCATAAATCGCGCCATCCTTGTATTCCAGCTTACGGACGCCCTCGCCTCCCAGCGTCAGCCTCGTCTTACAGGTCGCGGCAAAGGGTATGTAATCAACGATCCGATCCAGTGAATCGACTGTGCCTTTATTCTTTTCCACATTTGCAACCAGCTTATTCAGCTTGGTAAGATCCACCTTCATCAGTTCGCCTGTACCGGATATAGCGACATACAGCTTGTCACCGGCTTCGTTAAGCGCCATCCCCCACGGATTGCCGGCTCCATGCTCCAATTCATCCAGCAGGAAAGTGTATTTCACTTGATTGTCAGCGGTTTGGATAACCGAAACAGCATTGGTATTCACCCAGCCCGCATCCAACTGCGTAGTAGGATAAGTATACCGCGCTACGAGATGCGACACATAAAGCGTCGCGCCGTCTGACGCTGCCACAATATCCTTCACATTGCCGGCGCCGTTCCCCAGCACGATGGAATCGGTCAGCTCATTGCTTGCGGTATTAATGACCGACACACGGGAGCTGACGACATCGCTGTCAGCGGAATCCTCCGGCAGATGACAGGCTACATACAGATTGCCCGCAGCCAATGCCATAGCTTCCGGCTCTCTGCTCACCGATATTTCCTTAACTTCCTTCATTTCAGAAAGATCGACCACTGATACAGTGCAGGAAAACCGGTTGGCTACATAAGCAGTTTCACCGTTTATCACAATGTCATTGGGTGTATGTCCGGTCACAACGCTGCCTTCCTCTTTAAGCTCAGAGTTCAGCGCAACCAGCTTGCCGCCCAGTCCGCCTACCAGCGCATATACCTTATCGCCGCTGACAGTCAATCCGTTGACCGCGCCGTCCGCATCATAGGTCGCCAGCAGCTTATTATCCGCCGCCGAATATTTATAAACGGCCTGATCGGTAGCCCCGGCAACATACAGATAACTGCCGTCATCGGACAGCGCAACATCAGACGGAGAAAAATAGTTTCCTT
>CAZMTU010000051.1:0-15663 GCA_964569225.1 uncultured Lachnospiraceae bacterium
CCGCCAAATTCGTCCACTACTACTGCCATTTCACAGTGCTTTTCACGAAGCTCCTGTAAAATAGAGGAAATATTACGGGTCATATGAACAAAAACAGGCTGTGTAAGCAGTGACCGCAAATCAATCTGATCGTTTCCGTTTTCAAAGTATTCTTCTACTAACCGTTGAGTGGAAAGAATGCCGATAATATGATCAAGGTTCTCCTCGTAAACGGGGAAACGGGAAAAATTCAGCAGTTCCCGATTTTCAAGAAGGGTGTTTACGTCATCTTCAATATCGAATGCAAGGGTATCCACCCGAGGGGTAAGAATGTCCTTAGCGGTAAGGTCTGCGAATTCAATAGCCGCCCGCACCAAATCTCCCTCTTCCTCGGTAAAGCTGCCGCTTTCCTCCATTTCATCCACCATGGTTACCAGTTCTTCCTGCGTGACCGAAGGAATCTCTTCCTTGGGGGTCCAGAGAAAGGATAGCTTCAGCAGAATCTTGTTGACAGCGCCGGTAACAGGATAAAAAAACTTCATACAGATACGCAAGGGACCGGCTACAAGCAATACCAGTTTGTCGCACAATTCAGCACCGAATATTTTGGGAAAAATTTCTCCAAAAACCAGCAGCAGCAGCGTAATGCCGAGCGTAGCTGCCGTTTGCGCCAACTGTTCATTTTCAATAAATGCGGCGGCAATCAGTGTCCCCAATGTAGACGCGGAAATATTCACCAAATTGTTTGCCAGCAGAATGGTCGAAATAGATGCGGTATAATGATCCAAAATATATTGAGCAATGCCCGCCCGTCTGTTACCCTCATCCGCCGCGTTTTTGATCCGCAGCTTGTTGGAAGATGCAAATACAATTTCGCTGCCCGAAAAGAAGGCGGACAGTACCAGAAGGATCATGATTGCAAGACACATAATGAGGACGGTCATATCTTGACCTCCCCTCCGCCTGTAAGAATCAGGTCGTTTTCGTCATAAATATCACCGACCAGTTCTTCCAGCACGTCTTCCAGCGTAAGAATTCCGATCAGCTTTCTTTTGTCTGCTTCCCGGACAAAAAACATATGACATTTTTTATGGCTCATTTCCTCGAATGCTGTTGTCAGAAGGGTATCGGGGGTTACAAAATGAGCAGGGGAAATGTACTTGGTAGGATCGTTTGGTTCACCGCGAAGCAAGGCCAGCAGATATTCCTTGGTGCGCAGAAATCCGATAAATTGGCCGGAGGGGTCTCGTTTGACCGGTACTCTCGAATAATGCGCTTCCAAAAGCCGGTCCCGAAGGGTTTCACGGGGTTCGGAGAGAGAAATCCAAAAAACCTTGTCGAGGGATCGGTACACAGAATTGACTGTTAAGTCAGAAAATTCTACGGCACCTTGAATAATTTCACTTTCTTCCGGTTCTAAGATACCTTCTTCCTGTCCGTTCTCTACAATGTCGCAGAAATCATCATCAGTGAGGGAGGGCCTTTTTTTTCCGATCAGCTTTCGTTTCAAAAAGTCGGTGGTTTTTGTGAAGATGAAGGTGATTGGGGAAATCAGTTTCGCATATACCCCTAAAAACGATGCAAGCGCCAGCACAAAGGTATCACAGTTGACTTTAGCGACTGTTTTCGGAAAGGTTTCTCCGAAAATGAATACCAATAAGGTCATGACCACTGTAGAAACCAGCGATCCTATATCGCCCATCAGATCTATAAACAGAAAGGTACAGACCGAAGCGAGCAGCGTGTTGCATATATTATTGCCCACAAGAATCGCAACGATTACGTCGTCGAAATGTCCTATTAGTTTATCGGCTTTCTTTGCTCGCTTGTTGCCGGTTTCGGCAAGCTGACGAATCCTGATTCGGTTGCAGTAGGATAGCGCGGTTTCGCTTGCGGAAAAAAATGCGCTGAAAACAAATAGAACCAGAATTAAAATACTTCGGCCACTACCGCCGTCCATGTTGGTGAATCAACTCCTTTGGAAATAAAAAGCGGACGGGAGCGGTTTGAAGCTCGGTAGAAAAGAAAATCAAACGGAGAGCCGGCGCCGTCCCGTGCATCGGCAAAGCCGATGTCAGGTGAATGGTATACAACTCCATTATGTATACAAATCTTATTATAGCACCGAATATGACTTGTGTCAATGTTTTTTTTAAAAAACTGATCGGGAAAGACTTAACCGCGTGGGTATCGCTTGGGGAAACCGTGTATCACATATAATTGGGAAGAGAAAAATTTGTATTTTTACTTGAAATATGGGATGGCTTATGCTATAATAATACTGAAAAAAGTAAAATGTTCGGCGAAAAGCTTGGTTTGCTGAAACAGCAGGGTTTTTCGCAGAAATTTTTTTGGAGGAAACGTACTATGAAAGCAGTTATCACAGTTACCGGACGCGACGGCGTAGGAATCGTGGCAAAGGTCAGCGCGGAATGCGCAAAATACGGCATCAACATTGTAGATATTTCTCAAAGTGTTCTGCAGGAGTATTTTGCAATGATTATGATTGCCGATATCGACGGACTGAACATTGAATTTACCGATTTTGTAGACAAAATCGGTCAGATGGGCAAAGAAAGCAATCTTCAGATTCAGGCTATGCATGAGAATATCTTTAATTCTATGCATAAAATCTGATCGGAGGGATAGCTATGCAAATGTTCAATACAGCGGATATTCTCGAAACTATTAACATGATTCATCATGAAAATCTGGATATCCGGACGATTACAATGGGAATTTCACTGTTTGACTGTGTCAGCGATGATCCGAAACGCCTATGTGATAAAATTTATGATAAAATAACCCGTACTGCAGAGCATCTGGTGGATACGGGGGAAGCTATTGAGAAAAAATACGGTATTCCGATCATACATAAGCGGATCTCATTGACGCCTATTTCGCTGATCGGCGGCAGCAGCAATGCAGACGATTATGTACGGATTGCGCATACATTGGACCGCGCGGGTGAACAGCTCGGTATCAACTTCATCGGCGGATACGGCGCGCTGGTGCAAAAAGGGATGACGCATGGGGCAGCAGCGCTGTTGGATTCTATTCCGCAGGCGCTGACCGAAACCGAACGGCTTTGCTCATCAGTCAATGTGGCCTCTACTAAGGCAGGCATTAATATGGATGCCATTGTAAAGTGCGGCAATATAATTAAGCAGCTTGCGCTGATGACCAAGGATCGGGATTCGATCGGCTGCGCTAAGTTTGTGGTTTTTGCCAATGCACCGGAGGACAACCCCTTTATGGCAGGCGCGTTCTGTGGTATGGGTGAGCCTGAAACAGTGATTAATGTAGGCGTATCCGGACCCGGGGTGGTAGCTTCTGCTATTCACAGGGCGGGGGATTGCGATCTGGCAGCCTTGGCTGAGGTGGTGAAGAAAACCGCTTTCAAGATCACCCGTGTGGGTCAGTTAGTCGCAAAGGAAGCGGCTGACCGCTTAGGCGTACCCTTTGGGATTGTTGATCTGTCGCTTGCGCCTACGCCTGCCATCGGCGACAGTGTGGCGCAGGTGCTGGAGGAAATGGGACTTGAAAAATGCGGCGGCTGGGGGACGACTGCCTGTCTGGCGCTGCTGAATGATGCCGTGAAAAAGGGCGGCGTGATGGCATCTTCTCATGTAGGCGGATTGTCGGGCGCGTTTATTCCGGTATCCGAAGATGCCGGCATGATCGCCGCCGCAGAATGCGGCGCGCTGACCTTGCAGAAGCTGGAAGCTATGACGGCGGTCTGCTCGGTGGGGCTGGATATGATCGCTATCCCGGGCGATACCTCAACCGATGTGATTTGCGGTATTATTGCCGATGAGATTTCCATAGGAGTGGTGAATACCAAAACGACCGCAGTTCGAGTCATTCCTGCCTATGGCAAGAAGGAAGGAGACAGCGTAGAATTCGGCGGTCTGCTGGGCAGCGCGCCGGTGATGCATGTATCAAGCGATTCACCAGCCCGGTTTATTCACCGGGGCGGCAGAATTCCCGCGCCTATTCACAGTCTGAAAAATTAACAGGATATATTAGACTGTACGCTATAAAAATCCCGATAAATCCGAGTTGAATTTTGTTTAACTCGGATTTGTTTTGCTTGTGTGGAGCGCTATCAAATTGTTTTGCATTGTTTTTCAATGATCTGTACTTCATTTTCTTCAATAGAATTTACGGCTTGTGCAAGAATTGTTCATAACCCCTGTGGTAAAATAAAAAAAGACGAATATTGTCGATTTCGTATAGTTTTTCCTAATCTGCATATAAATATTTTAAAGACGTTTTTCGCCGGGGGAGAGCACGGAACCGCTCGTTTGAAAAGGATGGATGGATATGTTGAAAAATCGGATGTGCCGTTCGTTTGTCGCGGGTTTATTAGCGCTGACTATGCTGCCGCTTTCTGCGTGCGGTACAATAACTTCATGGTTTGACAAAGATGAAAAGACAACTTCTTCTTCGGTAACATCGGGCGTTCCGGCGGAAACAGAATCCACGCCTGATCTGGTTATCAGTGAGTTAATGGCGCGCAATACAGTGGGGATTACCGACACTGACGGATGCTACTGCGGTTGGATTGAATTACACAATCTGACAGGCGGAGATGTCATCTTGTCTGAATATACACTCGAATACAATGGAAATCAGTATGCGCTGCCGGTAGCTACCCTCGCCGGTGACGGGTATCTGCTGCTCTATGCCAACGGAAAAGGAGAGGACTATAACTGTTCTTTTACGCTTGGCAGCAGCGGTACGCTTATCCTTTGGCATAAGGACAAAATTGCCTGCAAGGTTGATTATATCAATCAAAACATGAATTACTCTTTTGTAGTTGCAACCGGTGCGGAGAGCGCTCAGCCAACGCCCGGCTATGCGGAGATTAAGGAAGCCGATCGGCTGATTATCAGCGAACTGATGTCTAACAACAGTACCGCGCCGATTGACGGCGTTCTCTGCGATTATGTAGAGCTGTATAATGACGGGGAGGAATCGCTTCAGCTGTCCGATTATTTTATCTCCAAGAAGACGGATGATTTGTATGAAGCCCGTCTTCCTGACAGGATCCTTGAGCCTGGGGAATATGCGGTTTTGGCAAGAGATCGGGAATTGCCATTTGGTCTTAGTAAGGACGGCGGTGCGCTTTTTATAACTCGGAAGGACGGAGTAGTAGCGGCTTCTGTTACCTTTGATGCCATGTCGGGCGGACAGGTTTACACTTATGATCGGGGGATCATCGACGAACCGTCTCCGGGCTATCCGAACACCTATGAAGGAATGTGCGCTGCCATATGTGACCGGAAGGGACTGGTAATTAATGAAGTTATTACCTCCAACGGTTCCTATCTGTTGAAAAATGGAGAGGCTTATGATGCGGTTGAGCTTTGGAACAATTCGGATGCTTCAGTTAATTTAGCTGACTATTATTTTTCAGACAGCAAAAATGAGCTTCAACGCTGGAAGCTGCCTGATCTAACACTGGAGGCCGGAGGGTACTACACCTTTTTGTGTACCGGCGGAGCGGCTTTGGATGGAACTGCGCCTTTAAGCCTGTCCGCTGAGGGAGAAAAGATTTATCTGTCAAAAGCGGACGGAACGATTTCCGATGTGCTGAATTTGCCTGCTATTCCCTATGATGTCAGTTACGGCAGAAGCGGCAGAGAACTGGTATGGTTTGACAACCCGACCTTCGGAAAAGCCAACGGAACAGGCTGTGCTTCTATTGCACAGCCGGCAGCCGCTTCGCTTGACCCCGGTATATATACCGGTAAGCAGTATGTTGTACTGAAGGGCGAGGGGGTGATTTACTATACCACAGACGGTAGCCGTCCTACTACGGCATCCAAGCAGTATCAGGGCGAAGTGCTTGAAATTGCTGAAACCACCGCAATCCGAACCTTTTCAATAGAAAGCGGTAAGATCAATTCTCCGGCTGTTACCTATAATTATCTGATTGATTTGCCTGACTATACGCTGCCGGTAATAAAAATTTCTGTAAAGGATTCGGATGTTTTTGGGGCAAACGGGATTTATACTAAGTACAGCAGCGATTTGGAAAAGGATTGCAGCGTAGCAATGTTTGTGGACGGGAAAGAGGAATTTTCGGTTAATTGCGGTCTGAAAATTTTTGGCGGGACCAGTAGAGCATATGTCAAAAAATCCTTCCAATTAAAATTTAAGGCGAAATACGGCAGTTCTAAGCTGCATTACAAAATGTTTGACAATTTAGATTTAGATGAGTTCGATTCTTTGGTACTTCGGTCCGGTTCGCAGGCGATGCTCAGCTATCGTTGCTTTATCAATGACGAACTGGTGACTTCACTGGCATCATCCGGCGGCGCTATGCCTGATGTATTGGTTCAAGCTTACCGCCCCTGTAATCTTTATATCAACGGTGAATATTTTGGTGTGTACTTCATTCGGGAAAAGATTGATGATGATTTTGTAGCCGCTCATTACGATGTATCGCCCGAAAGCGTGACGGTTATCAACTGGGTGAAGGATATCAAATACGGTACAGACGATCAGGGATGGGGCGAACTTTTTGAATATGCTTATAAAACCGATCTGTCAAATAATGAAGCCTATCACAAAGTAGCAGATCAGCTTTCGCTGGAAAGTCTGATTGACGTTTATTTGATGCGGCTGTGGGCATCTGATCGGGACTCAGGCAATATCCGCGCGTTTCGCTCTACCGAGGGAGACGGAAAATGGCGGTTTATCCTATTTGACTGCGATATTTCTTTTGAAAACGGAACGCAGACCGGTGAGGCAAACTATCTTTTTGCGAATTCTAACTATAGCCGGATGCACGGACTGATTCGTTCGCTGCTAAAGAACAGCGAATTCCGGGCTCTATTTTTGGAACGGCTGGAGCAGCATTGTACCGACACCTTCTCAGAGGAGAAGGCAGTGGCGAGAATCGACGCCATTGTGAGTGAAATCGCGCATGATATGCAGTACAACATTGAGCGTTGGCCGCAGTATCATAAATCGGTAAGCGCATGGCAGTATAATATCAGTGCCATGAAGCGGTTTGTGGCTGCCTCTCATTTGGATACCATTAAAAAGGAATGTATTACGGTGCTTGGACTGACTGCGGATGAAGTGCGGACCGCATTTGGGGAAGCATACACGCAATACTGCAAATAAAAACTTGGAGCGTTATTGTATGAAGAAACTGACAGAGCGGGATACTAATCCATTTCCTTATTCTGACAGCAATCGGCGTTTTTACACCTACGATTATTTTCTGCGGCAGCGTTTCGGCGCTAAAGTCTGCAAGATTCCATTGGATGGAGGGTTCACCTGTCCCAATATAGATGGCAGCAAAGGAACCGGCGGCTGTATCTATTGCAGCGCAAGGGGGAGCGGCGATTTTGCCGCTTCCCCTCTGCTGTCTGTGAGCGAACAGTATAAACAGGTACGGGAACAGCTTTCGCACAAATGGTCGAGGGCGCTTTGTATTCCTTATTTTCAGGCGCATACCAACACTTACGCCTCGCTTGACCGTCTAAAACAACTCTTTGAGGAAGCATTGGCACAGCCCGATGCGGTAGGGCTTGCCATTGCCACCCGCGCCGACTGTATCACGCCGGAGATTGCCGATTATCTTAAAGCGCTTTCAAAGCGTACCTTTTTGACTGTGGAGCTGGGTCTTCAGACAATACATGACAAAACGGCGGCGGCGATCAACCGGTGTCACACCTATGAGGAATTTTTAGAAGGTTGGCGTATGCTTGAGGGAATTCCGGTTTGTATTCACCTAATTAACGGGCTGCCTGGAGAGAACCGTTCTATGATGCTCGAAACAGTGAAAGAGGCAGCAAAAATGCACCCTTTTGCGGTCAAGCTTCATTTGCTCCATGTTTTGAGATATACACAGCTTGCGCAAAGCTATCTTGCGGGAGATTATCAGCCTATGACGCTGGAGGATTATGTGACGGTCGTTTGTGATCAGATAGAACTGCTGCCGCCTCAAACGGTGATTGCCCGGTTAACCGGAGACGGCGCGGCGGAAGATTTGCTGGCGCCGCTCTGGAGTCTGAAAAAATTTGTGGTCATGAATGAGATCGACAAGGAGCTCCGCCGGCGCAATAGCTGGCAGGGAAAGCGATATGTTTCGGAGAAGCCGATTTTCGGAGAGGATAACTAACCGGAATTAAAAACATGTGCCTGACAGCAGAATTTTTACTTATTGTGGCAAATACCGAAAAATGGTTTTTCGGTACTTATAAGTCATTTCTCTATTAACAAATTCATCTCAAAAAGGTTGACAGCGCCCTTTAAATAATATATAATAATAAAAATAGTTTCATATGCAGATGGTTGTTTTTTTCGATTTTTTCTGAAGAAAGGACTGTTTTCGGTAGGAATGAACGGAGGTGTTCCGGTGTGCCTGATTTCTATACTTATCTGGTAGATTTGTTTAAAATGATGAAGCTGGTGGATCTCATCGATATTGCGTTGGTATCGGTGGTCTTTTACTATGCCTTTAAATTTATCCGGGAACGCCGGGCGGGCAAATTGGCAATCGGTATGGTGATACTGGTGATATTGCAGCTTGCCAGCGATATTTTCGGGCTTTCTACCATTGGTTTTCTGATGAAAAATCTGTTCCAGGTGGGCATTATTGCGCTGATTATTATTTTTCAGCCGGAGGTTCGATCCGCGCTGGAGAAGGTAGGCAGTATGCAGGTAGGCGGCGTGAGAGGAATCATTTCTTTTAATGATGCAAAAGAGGACGCGCAGCTTACTCAAATGGTGGAAAGCGTCTGTATGGCGGTCTGCGATCTGGCACTGGATAAAACCGGTGCGCTGATTGTGTTCGAACGTTCCACAAAACTGGGCGAATATATCCGAAGCGGTACCGTGATCAATGCCGATGTCACGCCGCGGCTGCTCAAAAATATATTCTTTAATAAAGCGCCTTTACATGACGGTGCAACCGTTATTCGTGAAGGGCGAGTTTATGCGGCGGGGTGTTTTCTGCCGCTTCCTACCAATAACAATATCGATAAAGATTTCGGTACCCGTCATCGGGCAGCTATTGGGATGAGTGAGAACAGTGATGCCGTTGTAGTGGTGGTCAGCGAGGAAACCGGCACTATTTCAGTGGCAAAGGCGGGGCAGCTCAAGCGCAATTATGATTACCGTACGCTGTATAATGAGTTAAAAGAAGATCTGCGGCCTGCACAAATCTCACCGCAGATGGGCAAAAGGCATAAAAAGCAGTCGCAGGATGACGGAACAAACAACGGCGATGTCAATAAAAGCGCAGAAAAAGACGGCGATTCGGATGAAAAAAACGGTCAGTCGGCGGACGGTCGTTGGAAAAAGTAGGAGGGCACCATGTGGAATTTCAAAAAGCTATTTTCCGACCGTACTTCTGAAAAACAGAAGGATGACCGGGAAGGCGATTATGCGGTTCGCAAGAATAAGCGGACTGATATACTGGCTCGAGTGCTTTCCATTTTGGCGGCGTTTCTGCTTTGGGCTTATGTGGCAACGACTACTACCACCACTGAAGAAAGAAGCTTCAGCCTAGTGCCTGTGACTTATCGGGAAGAAAGCGTTTTGAAAAGTGAATATGGTTTGATCGTTCAGTCCATTAATATTGATACGCTGAATGTTACGCTTATGGGCAGTAAAAACGATATGCGCAGCTTAACGGCTTCTGATGTAAAAGCCTATATAAATCTTGGCAGCATCACCGAAGCGGGGGAATATACTTTGGATGTATATGTGGATGTTCCCAGCGGGACTACCTGTGTATCCAAGACAGTGGATCAGGTGGTTGTCAGCGTAGATAAACCGTCCACTAAAGCAATTCCGCTGTCAACAGAAAAAGTGTCGCTCAGTGGTTGGAGTCTTGAAAAAGACTGCTTTTTCGGGGAGATCAGTTTGAGCGCTGAGCAGGTTGTGCTGGAGGGACCTACGCTGGAACTTGAAAAGGTATCGGATGTGGAGGTTCGGACCGATGTAATCGGCAGCGCGGGGAGCAGCTTTACCGCGACTGCGACTGTGCACTTTTTAGATTCGGAAGGCAATGAATTAACAGTTCCTGCTGTTAATGTTCAAGGCGGAACCAATTTAAGAGTAAGTGTCGAGGTATTGAAAACTAAAAAGGTCAAACTCAAGCTTATTGGACAGAACGGCTATCTTTCAGATGATTTAGTGACTTTGACACCTGCCTATGTGCTGCTGACAGGTGAGCCTGAACAGGTGAATGAGATTGGCAGCGAGTGGGAAGTTGGATCGATTGATGAAAAAACGCTGAAGGGAGACGATGTGCGGACCTATCAGCTTGAACTGGCTGGAATAAAGATCACCGATGAGGCGGATATGCCGATTAGCGCGGTGACGGCTGTGATACAGGTAAGTTCGCTGCCTACCCGAACGCTGAGTGATGTGCCGGTATACCGCGGCGATGAGATAGTTGGATACATTACTATGGATGTACGGGCGGTGAGCAGTGCGGATTCTGCCAAGCTGCAATCGCTGACAGTCGATAAAGTAACCGTTTATTCCGGGCTGAACAGTCCTCTTGGCGATTTAAGTGCGATGATTGTGTCCTTTGAGGAACCCTTCCGAGGGGCAGTTTACGAATTTAATCTGTACGGCTTTCAGGAGGTGTCCTGATATGGCACTGCTTCTCAGAAACATTAGGGTACCGGTGACCTGCAAAAACGGACGCGACCTCGAACTGGTAGAAGCAGAGGCGCTGGAAACTGCCCGTCAAAAGCTGAAAAAGGCAGGTGTGACGGCTCGTACGCTTTCGCTCTATAAAGCTTCACTGGACGCCCGAAAAAAGAATGAAATCGGTTATATCTGTGCGGTAACGGCGGAACCGGAGGCGGTTCCGCCTTCCCAACTCATGCAGAAAATTGATGCTGCTTGGACAGAGGAAGCACCGCTTGATATTTTGTCGGCGTCTGCTGCTTCCGGATTGGACAGGCGCCTGCTGGAGGCTCCTCCTGTGGTGGTAGGATTTGGACCGGCGGGAATGTTTGCGGCATTGATGCTGGCAGAAGCGGGCTACCGACCGATTGTTTTAGAGCGGGGACAATCGGTGAGAGAACGCCAGAAGAGTGTTTCCCTTTTTTTTGAAAAGGGACTCCTTAAGTCAAATTCCAATATTCAATTTGGCGCGGGCGGCGCAGGAACATTTTCTGACGGTAAGCTGATGACCCGGATCGGAGACAGCAAATGCCGCTATGTGCTTTCACGGATGGTTGAATTCGGCGCGCCGAAACGTATTCTTGTGCAGGCAAAGCCCCATATTGGCAGTGATCTGCTGCCCGGAATGGTAGAGCGGATTGCCAAACGAATTGAAGCCGTCGGCGGAAAAATCTGTTATGATACGGTACTGACCGGTATTGCTGTTTCATCGGACGGTCGAATTACGAAGCTTCAAACGGCTGATGGAGAATTGGCGGCGGGGGCTGTCATTTTAGCCATTGGGCATTCCGCTAGAGATACATACGAATATTTATTAAGTGAGCATTACAAAATTGAAGCTAAGCCTTTTTCAGTCGGTGTGCGAATTGAACATTTACAGGAAAAAATCAGTGAAGCCATGTATGGCGATATGGCGAAATGGCTGCCGCCTGCTGATTATGGTCTGTCATATCGAAAAGGCGATCGGGGGGTATACAGCTTTTGTATGTGTCCCGGCGGAGAAGTGATTGCTGCCGCTTCTGAGGAAGGGGGCGTTGTGACCAATGGGATGAGTTGTTTTGCCAGAGATGGACGGAATTCTAATAGCGCACTGGCGGTTTCTGTGCTGCCTGATGATTTCGGCGGAACGCCTGCGGGCGCCATTGCTTTTCAGCGAACATTAGAGCGAGCCGCGTTTAGAGCGGGCGGTAAGAATTATGATGCGCCCTTACAGACAGTTGGGGATTTTATTACGCATACATCGGGCAATGAGCCGACTGAAGTTTGTTCTACCTACCGAAACGGCGGTCATTTTGCGTTATGCGATTTTCACGCGTTGCTGCCCTCTTTTGTCAGCAGTCTGCTGGAGGAGGGGATTTACCGGTTTGGCAGACAGATCGTCGGCTTTGATGCGCCCCAAGCATTGCTGACCGGTATTGAAACCCGTACTTCTGCACCGCTTAGAATTTTGCGGAATGAATTCAGAACGGCTCCCGGTCACGCTAATTTGTACCCTTGCGGGGAAGGAGCCGGGTATGCCGGCGGCATTACCAGCGCCGCTGTAGATGGTGTGAACTGTGCATTGGCATTGATGAATGCCTATCGCATATAAGCCTTGTGGTTTTAAAGGTTAATTACGTTTAATGAGTTCGGAAAGGGATGGTCTTAGTGGAAGCTTGGCAGCCTAAAATAAATCTGTTTGACAATGATGATCGTGCTGAAAAGCTGCAAGAAGCAGTTCATATGCTGGCAAATAATCTGCACCTGACTTTTCTGACGGCGGCACTCCTTGTAGAGCGGGGTATAGATACCGTTGATAAAGCGAAGGCGTTTTTGCAGGAGGAGGGTATGTTTTGTGATCCTTTTTTGCTGCCTGATATGGATAAGGCGGCGGCGCGCCTGTGCCATGCCATTGATTGCTGTGAACCGATCGCCGTTTATGGCGATTATGACGTGGACGGTGTTACCTCGGTTAGTTTGCTTATGCTTTATCTGCGTTCGATGGGGCTTTCGCCTGTATCCTGTATTCCCAGCCGTTTAGAAGAAGGATACGGTATGAGTACCGAGCGGCTTACTCAGCTTGCTGAGCAAGGAATTCGGTTAGTGGTGACAGTGGATACCGGTGTTACCGCGCTGGAGGAAGCCAAGCTGTGTAAAGCGCTGGGCATGGATCTGATTGTTACCGATCATCATGAATGCCGGGATAAGCTTCCGGAAGCGGAAGCAGTGGTGAATCCCCGTCGACCGGACAGCCGTTATCCCTGTCCTTATTTGGCAGGAGTAGGCGTTGCTTTTAAATTGGTAGAGGCGTGCGAGCGACTGCAAAGCGTAAAGAAGAAGGTTGCACACGGAGATGAAGATTTGCCGTTGCCCGCTATCTGCGAGGAATTGGTCGATTTAGCGGCTTTGGGAACGATTGGGGATGTCATGCCTTTGATCGGCGAAAACAGGCAGATTGTACGTTACGGTTTGCGTCGCATGACTGAAAAGCCGCGTCCGGCGCTGACGGCGCTGCTTCATGAAGCAGCGTCAGAAAAGGGAAGTACGCCCTCTCCGGTGAACGCAGGAACGATCAGTTATACTTTGGCTCCCCGTATTAATGCCGCAGGACGAATGGAACATGCCGACCGCGCGTTGGAACTTTTTTTAGCGCCGGATGAAGAGGTCGCTTCATATGCTAAACATCTGTGCGAACTAAACCGATTTCGGCAGGAAGAGGAAAACCGGATGCTGGCGCTTGTTGAAGCTCAATTAACGGGTAGTTCTCCCGAGGCGGCAATTGTGATAGCAGGGGATAACTTTAACAGCGGTATTATTGGCATTGTTGCCTCACGCCTTACCGAGCGTTATCAAAAGCCGGTTTTTCTCATTTCGTTTGATGGCGAGATAGGTAAGGGTTCAGGAAGAAGTCCTGCCTGTGTTGATTTGGTCAAGCTGTTGGAAGGCTGTGCGGATCTGCTGGTGAAATATGGCGGGCACTCTATGGCGGCGGGATTAACCATTGAGCGCGGTTCGCTGGAAGCATTTCGTCAGCGATTTACGGAGGCGGTGAAGGAGGCGGGCGGTCATATCCCTTCTCCAAGACTTTACGATCTGAATGTTACACCCGCGCAGATGACTCTGCGGCAAGCAAAGGAGCTTCGTTTGCTGGAACCCTTTGGCGCGGGTAATCCTCAGCCGCTTTTCTGTTGGAAAAATGCCGCCGTAGAACAAGTGATTGCGATGGGGGAAAAGCATACCAAGCTTTTTTGCAGAGGAGAAGGAATTACTCATCAGGTATTATTTTTCGGTCAACCCAGAGAAAAATTGGACCTTTTCTCAGGCGACAGAATAGACTTACTGGTGGAGCTGTCGCTGAATTATTTTCGCGGAAATACTTCGGTTCAATTAATTTGTCGGGAATGGAAGCATTCCGAAGGCGTATTTCTTCCTTCGGAAGAAGAATTGTCATTCTGCCGCCGCTTGCTGAGCGGAGGAGGCGTTTCTGACTTGTCACTGACAACACTTTCGCTTGAGGATATTCCTGAACGGCAAGACTGCGGAGTAGTCTATTTGTATCTTCGAAAAAAGATGGGGTATGGCAGACGGGAGCTGTTTTCGCTTCGCTGTCTTTTGGCTGCCGCTGAAGGCAAAATGAGCTTGATAAAGCTGACTTTGGCGCTTCGATTGCTTTCTGATAGCGGGTTGCTCTGCCATAGCGGCGATGATCCGCTTGTGCTGCTGCTGCCTCAAGCTGCGGAAAAGGTAGATTTAACGGCTTTACCGCTTTACTGTACGCTGTCCGAGCTGCGCTCATCTGTCAAGCCACTGCATAATCATATGGCAGATCCATTCGGGAATGCTATTTCTCATGCGCAGGTTGAGGCTGAGTGTCAATCTGAACGGTTGTCTGATTGTCCCAATATAAGAAAGGAGGGTGCCTAATGTACTCCAATATTGGAAAATTACTCAAAATTATTGAAGAAAACAAGCATTCTTATGATATAGAGAAAATCAAAAAGGCGTATGCGTTTGCGGAAACATTGCATGACGGTCAATTCCGTGCCAGCGGGGAGCCTTATATTATGCACCCGGTGGCTGTGGCGGAGATAGTCGCTCAACTCGGACTGGATACAGATTCAATCTGTGCAGCGCTGCTTCATGATACCGTAGAGGATTGCGGCAGCAAGGTGAGTTTGGAGGTAATTGCCCAACAGTTTAGCAGTGAGGTAGCAATGCTGGTGGATGGGCTGACCAAATTAGTGCATATCCCCTTCGAGGACAAAGAAGAGGAGCACATGGAGAACCTGCGAAAAATGTTTTTGGCCATGTCCAAGGATGTGCGGGTAATTTTCATCAAGCTGTGCGATCGGCTGCATAATATGCGCACTCTGTCCGCCAAGCGGGATGAAAAACGGCGGACTACAGCGCTGGAAACCATGCAGGTGTACGCACCGCTGGCGCATCGGCTGGGTATGCAGCGAATTAAGCAGGAACTGGAAAATTTGGCGCTTTCTTATCTTGATCCGATCGGTTATGCTGAGGTGAAGGGTGATATTGAGATAAAATACGGTGAAAACCGGGATTTTATTAATCATATTAAGCAGGAAATTTCTAAAAAATTAATTGAAAACGGCTTTAATTTTCAGCTTGACGGGCGGGTAAAAAGCGTTTACTCTATTTACCGCAAGATGTTTACACAGAATAAGTCGCTGGACGAAATATACGACTTTTATGCCGTACGCATCATTACTCAAACCGAACTGGAGTGCTACACTGTACTGGGGATTATACACGATACTTTTAAGTCGATACCCGGACGCTTTAAAGATTACATTTCAACTCCCAAGCCTAATATGTATCAGTCGCTGCATACCACAGTAATTGGCAAAGAAGGAATTCCCTTTGAGGTGCAGATCCGGACACAAAAGATGCATGAAATCGCTGAATTCGGAATTGCCGCGCATTGGAAATATAAATCGGGAGAGAAAAACAACAGCTCTGATATCGATCGGAAATTGGAATGGGTAGCCAAGCTGGTGGAATCGGAGGATGACA
>CAZMTU010000052.1:0-9024 GCA_964569225.1 uncultured Lachnospiraceae bacterium
CATTTGGTGGACCTGACCTCCCTGGTGGCAGGCACCCAATTCCGGGGACAGTTTGAAAGCCGGATCAAGGGATTGATCGAAGAGGTCAAAACGCTTGGCAACATTATTTTGGTAATCGACGAGGTTCATTCCATTGTGGGCGCGGGCGACGCGGAAGGCAGCATGAACGCCGCCAATATTCTGAAACCCGCCCTTTCCCGCGGAGAGATTCAGTTGATCGGCGCCACCACGCTCGCCGAATATCGCAAATATATTGAAAAAGACGCCGCTTTGGAGCGCCGTTTTCAGCCTGTAATGGTAGAAGAACCATCTGTTGCGGACACTATCGAAATTCTCCGTGGTATTAAAGGCTATTATGAAAGCTATCACGGACTGAAAATTCCCGATTTGACTGTCGAGCGGGCAGTGACGCTCTCTGAGCGCTATATCACCGACCGCTTCCTGCCTGACAAGGCGATCGACCTGTTGGATGAGGCAGCCGCTCATTTGGCGCTGAATTCACCGGAGATAGCCCGCGCGGAAAAAGCCTCTGCCGCCCTTTCCAAGATCCGTAATGAACGGGAAACCGCCGAAGCGGAGGAACCGGAGGGTGAAGAAGCGCTTAACGCCAAATATCAGAAAATCGCCGAGCTGCGTACCGCCGAAATCTCCGCCGAAAGCGAATTTAACACCGCGTCCGCTGAACGCGACAGGGTAGCGCTGACGACTGAAGAATTAGCGCAGGTAATCGAGGTCTGGACGGGAATCCCCGCCTCCAGCATTACCGAGAACGAATTCCGCCGCATTGATCATTTGGCGGACCGATTGAGAGAGCGCATTATCGGTCAGGATGAAGCGGTAGACGCGGTTGCCCGCGCCATCAAGCGCGGCCGCACCGGCGTGGCTTACAAGCGCCGTCCGGTCAGCTTTATTTTCGCCGGTCCTACCGGTGTAGGCAAAACAGAGCTGGTAAAAACGCTGGCAAATGATCTTTTCCAGTCGCCCGAAACACTGATTCGGCTGGATATGTCGGAATTTATGGAAAAACACAGTGTGTCCCGCATTATCGGAGCGCCTCCCGGCTATGTAGGCTATGACGAAGCCGGACAGCTCACCGAAAAGATCCGCCGGAAGCCTTATAGCGTGGTGCTCTTTGATGAAATCGAAAAAGCGCACCCAGACGTCATGAATATTCTTCTGCAAATTCTCGACGACGGTATTATTACCGACGCTTCAGGTAAAAAGGTAAACTTTGAAAATACAGTCATTGTCATGACCACCAATGCCGGCGCTACCGGTGTGCAGGCGGCTCCCGGCTTCAATCCGATTCCTCATTCCGCTGAAGAATCCAAAACTCAAAAGGCACTGGAAGCCTTTCTGCGCCCCGAATTTATTAACCGGGTAGATGAAATCATTACTTTCCGTTCGCTGGATGAAGCTGATTTTGTCAAAATCGCCCATATTCAGCTTTCTGATCTGGCAGCCGGCATGGCGGAAAAAGGCATTACGCTGACTTATACCGACGAAGCCGCCAAGTGGCTGGCTCAAAAGTCCTTCTCCCGCAAATTCGGCGCCCGCAATCTGCGCCGTGTTATTCAGCGGGAGGTGGAAGACGCGCTCGCCGCTAAGCTGATCGCCGATTACAACACGGGTATTACAGCCGCCCGTGTATTGGTGGAAAACGGCGCGCTGATGATTGTCTGCGCGTAAATTCGATTTTGCCGCTTCATCTTTCGTTTTTTCAGGAAATCAGCGCCAAGGCGCTTTAAACAGCCCGGCATCTCTGCCGGTCATAAACGGTCGAAAGCGCAGTGATTTACGGTTTAAAGTTAAAACGCTTTTTTCATAATGTCTTTAAGGTTTTACCGGTTCGCGCTAAGCGCGAACCGCAGGCTGTAGAAAAACTATAATTGTTTGGCGGCTTGTACAAAAGTTTTGATCGACCTTTTCTCAAAAGGTCGTGGGAACTTAGGGCTTCGCCCTAAGTTCCCCTCCCCCCGCAGAGGGCGAAATGACCGGTCATTCTTTTTTTGTGCGCTTTTTCTCTTGCGCCTTTTTAAGCAAGAGAAAAAGCGGGCAAACAAATTTGTACATTTTTACAAATAGCGCAATTTATTCCCGACTTTCTCGACAGACTGCGGTTCGCGCTAAGCGCGAACCGGTGAACATTTTTATAAAAAGGAAAGCCACCCAAAAGCGGCGCGCTCAAATTGATTTTACCGACAGACTGCCGGGCTTTTTAAAAGTGCTTTTATAACTATAACACAAGGAGATTCAAGATATGGCAAGGTGGTATGATCTGACGCCGGAAGAAGCGGCGGAACAATTAGACAGCGACCTGTCTATGGGTCTGAGTCCATCCGAAGCCAAAAAGCGTTTAAAGGATAAAGGGCGCAACGCTATTTTTCCGCTTCCGCAGGGCAATTTTATCGGCTATCTCAAAAAGATCACCTTTAATCCGCTGTCGCTGCTGCTGCTGCTCACATCGGTCCTAACAGCGATCTTTCAGGACGCGCTCACCTCTCTGATCGCCATCTTGCTGTTAGGGGCGGGCTATGTGACCGCCATTTTTGTCTATGTAAAAGCGCAGAATGTACTGGCGGGAATGAGCCGCTTTTCACTGCCCTATGCCAGAGTGCTGCGGGGCGGACGGATGTATATTGTACGGCAGGAACAGCTGGTACCCGGTGATATCATTTTCCTCTCCGCAGGCGATATTGTACCGGCGGACGCCCGCCTGATCGAGGATCAGGCGCTCTATCTGCTTGAATCGGGCATTACCGACGCCAAAGGCAGCGTGCGTAAAAACGCTTACTTCTATGATTACCGAAATTTAGCCCCCCATGAACAGATCAACATGGTCTTTGCCTCTACGATCGTAGCGAAAGGAAGAGGAAAAGCGGTCATCTGCCGCTGCGGGGCGGATGCGCTGGTCTGCCAAAGCGGAAAAAAACGCCCCGCGGCCCGCTATGATAAGCTTGCGCTTTTCGATCGACTCAAGAAGGTTTCCCACTACATATCAGTCGCTTCTATAGGCGCGCTCTTTTTACTGACCTTTTTTGATCTTATGACTAAGCGGCTGGAAATTTTAACCTGTTTTGTGCTGCTGCTTTCGCTTTTTGTATCAGTACTCAGCGAATTCTATACAGCATTCGCGCGAATATTGGTGGCAGGCGGTATTTTCGGTGCGATGGAACAGAAGGACGGCGTCACGCGCGGCGCGCTGATAAAAAACGCCGATAAGCTAACCGCCCTTCAATCGGCAAGCGTACTGATTATTCCGCCGGAAAGTCTGATCAGCGAGCAGGACATGAAGCTGGACAAGCTATATGCCGGCGGCCGGCTGATGGACGCGGAGGAGGACAAGCAGTACCCGCTCTGCATGGGGCTTATGCGATACGCGCTGCTCTCTACCGGTATTTACGGCGCGGGTCATCTGCTTAGTCTGAATCTGACCGGCGAAAATGTGTTTACATTTGAAGAAGACGCTATTCTGAAGGCCGGGCGGAATATGGGTGTGTGGAATGCCGCGCTGGACAACGAATGGGCACTGGTCGATCACCAGAAAAAGGGAGATCTGCCCTATGATATTACCATTACCCGTCACAGCGGTCAATACATTCTGATCGTACGGGGAGATGTGCGTCAGATTTTGGACCTGTGCTCCCATTCCACCGATCAGTCAGGGCAGCCCAAACCGCTGTCAGTGGTGCGCAGACAGCAGATTCTTACTACAGCGGGGCAGATCATGCGCCAATCCCACCATGTCGCGGCGCTTGCGTCCACCCTCACCGCCGATTGCCGGATCGCTTCGCTGGGCGATCTTACCGGGCAGCTTACCTTTGAAGGACTGATCGCCTTCGACCAACCCCTGCTGCCGGGCAGCGCTATGACGGTTAATCGCTGCAAAGAAGCTGGGATTAAGCTGATTCTCTTTTGTCCGGAGGAATCAGAAAAGAATTATTACTTAGCTCAAACGCTCGGCATATTGGAGGACCGCAGTCAGGCGGTTTCCAGCAGCGAAATAGACAACATGGGGGAAGCGCTTTTTCTCACCAACTTTCCGAATTACCGGCTATATCAAGGTCTTTCTCTAAGCCGACGAAAAAAAATTCTTCATTTATTAAAGGAACGGGGCGAAACAGTGCTCTACATGGGCAGAGAACTGCCTGAAATTTCCATGATAAGAGAAGCGGACGTAGGGCTTACCCAGGCGCTTGCGCTGTCCGGAAAGATTCGCCGCCGGGGTATGGATCCCTCCGGCGTCAAGCTGCCCATTAGCATCAGCAAATCCAGTGACGGCGCGCCCAACGGATGTGACGCGCTGCGGTTTGTTTCCGATGTAGTTGTTTCCATGGTCAGCCGGGACGGCAGCGGCGGTCTGAACGCGTTGGTAGGCGCGATCTGCCGCGCCAAAACCATTTTCCGCAACCTACAGCGAATGTTCTCTTATCTTGCCGCTACTTTTACGATTCGGACTTTAGCCGTCCTTTTTAGTCTGGTAATCGGCATGCCGCTGCTGACCTCGGTTCAGGTGCTGTTTTTAGGCTTTATAGTAGATCTTTCCGCTGTGCTGATCTTAGCATTTGAAAAACCGCCCCGACAGATTCTGAAGCTGCCCGCACAAGCGCCGCGCTCCATAACAGAATCCTTCCGAAGCTTGCTCCGACCGGCACTGACCGGCGCTTTCTTCTTCGTTGTGCAAGCTGTTTCTGTTTTAATCTTGCGCTTTGCGAAGCTGTCCGCCGCCCAGTATGCCTGCTGCTTCTTTATCAGCGCTATTCCGGCATCGCTGGTCCTGCTATGGGAAAGCGGCCGCACCTCTTCTCAGCCCAAAAAGCGAGAATGGACAATGGGAAATATGCCCCTGACCGTTCTGCTGTTTTTAATTATTTTTCTGCTTATAGCATTTCTGATTCCTGCTTTCGGCGCTCCGTTCGGAATCGTTCGCCTTCCTTACGCCGCATGGATCGCCCTGCTCGCGCCTTCCCTGTTATTGATCGCCTTCTGCGAGCTTATGCGTAAGCTCTTCGGACATCCGCTGTAAACCGATTGTTTCCCCTCATATTCACCGACATGACCGTACCTGCGGCATGTCGGTTTTTGCGTTTAAAAAACAATTTTTAACGTTCCGGCTCAGCTAAAAAAATGTTCCGCGGCAATTTTTTATGTCAAAAAAATACTTCAAAAGTCGATTTTTGTAAAAAAGTCTGCTATTTTTTCCTAAATTTTGGCATTTTTCTATTCAAATTTGGCAAATACTATTGACAAACCTTTCCGGAAATGGTAAAATAAGTGGTGTCAGTTTCATGTATATTTCATGAACGAATTATGAACTTCCGATCAGATACACGCCTTTTTTGATCGGACATGCCTTTTATATTACGTTTTTGAATTTTCCGCATTTTCCATTTCGTTTACGGTTACTGTAAATTGCAAGCCGAAAATTGCAGTTATGTTCGCCGTCCTATATGACATTTCTCCCATTCCGTTACATTGGCGCGTGCCGTCATGACGGCAGGTCATTTCAGTCTGAGCCGCTTTTGCGGCATTGGAGGTCAGAATGAAGAAACAAGCACTTGCACTCGGTCTGTCACTGGCTATGCTGGTACAGCCCGTTTGGACGTCCGCTTCTTTCGCGGCGGAGCAGTCCTCCGACACACAGCAAGGTGTCCCTACCGCTCAAAGTGAAAGCTACAGCAGATCGATCAGCGATGAAGGTCTGGAGCTGATCAAGAGCTTTGAAGGCTACAGCCGCTACCCTGTCTGGGATTATTCTCAGTATTCCTTTGGCTACGGTTCCTATGTAGACGCGTCAACCGTTTACAAGGACACTTCCTCTCCCACCGGCTATTCCACCACCCTTTATCCCGACGGAATTCCTGAACGGGAGGCGGCTGAACTGCTGCGTGAAATGGTGGAAGAGTTTAATGTAAATCTCAACCTTTTTTTGGAAACCTATAAAATCAGCCTGAATCAAAATCAATTTGACGCCCTTTCCAGCTTCACCTATAACTTAGGAAAATATATCTGGACTCAGGATACCACCATCCGCAAAATGCTGATCTCAGGCGACTATACCGAAGAGGAGTTCACGGAAGCCTACTGTCAGTGGTGCCACGCAGGCGGTCAGTTTTTACAGGGACTTTACGATCGCCGTCAACGGGAAATGAAAATTTTCTTCGCTCAAGAAAGCATATCTGATCCCAACGCCGATCTCTATGTAGTTAACGCCACCAAGCTGTATATCCGTTCAACTCCCTCTACCAGCGGCTCTATTCTCAGCTCTCTGTCCAGCTCTCAGGTCATTCGGGTGCATAGCTACAGCGCGGACGGTCAGTGGGCATATACCAGCTACTGCGGCTATTTTGGATGGGTCAGCATGGGCTATCTTGTGAGCATCAATGAAGCCGCTATGGTTACGCAAATAGACAGTTCCGGCAAGGACGATCAGGGCGTTGGCTATACCTTCAATAATCTTACGATGACCGCAACCGTAGGCAGCAGCGCCGCCTCATCCAATACGTCCGGCTATCAGGGCGAGTACGCTGGCGAAATTTTTCTAACCAAATATCTGCTTTATAAAGGCGCTATATATACCTTGGATTCTATTTCCGCTTCTGCTTTTACCAATTGCACTTCAATTAAGAAAATTTATCTGCCGCCCTGCATTACTTCAATAGGAACCAACGCGTTCAAGGGCAGCAGCCTCCAGGAAATTCTTTATACCAAAGGCAGCTATGCGGAAACATGGGCGAAAGCCAGCGGCTTCACCGCTACCGACTACCGTTGCCGCGCGGGACACCTGACTGCGGATTGGCGAATTATTCAGAAGGCGTCTGACACTGCCGTACAGATCGAACAGCGCACCTGCTCTGTTTGCGGCGAAACTCAAACCCGTCAATACGATCACCTTGAGATCGTTTCTTACCCCAACAAAATCGAATATAAAGAAGGCGCTGCCTTCAGCGCGGACGGGCTTTCTCTGAATATCGTATACACCGACGGAACCAAGGTACCTGCTCCCAGCTTCAAAGTCAGCGGATATGACACCTCCAAGCTGGGCACCCAGTCTGTCACTGTCGGTTACAGCACACTCACTACGACCTTTAATATTATAATAACTGAAAAAACACTGACCGGTATCTCCATCGCATCCAAGCCCCAGAAACTGAGTTATATTGAAGGCAATAGCTTTGTTTCTACCGGACTGGCGGTAAACGCCAATTATGACAGCGGCGTCAGCGCGCCTGTCACCGAATACAGCATCAGCGGATTTGATCCGGATAAAATCGGCACGCAAACAATAACCGTCACTTACAATGGATTTACCGCTTCTTTCAATGTAACCGTAAAGGCTAAAACCCTGAGTGCGTTTACCTTCTCCTCCTATCCCCAAAAGCTGGAATATTTCTGCGGTGAGGCATTTGACTCAACCGGTATGACCTTAAAGCTTTCTTATGATAACGGTACGGTGGAATATGTGCAGTCGGGTTATAAAATCAGCGGATATAATTCTCAGCAGCCCGGCGTTCAAAAGATTAAGGTCAGCTATGGCAGTATTACCCAAACCTTGCAGGCAGTGGTCATCCTGAACTATCTGAAATCTGACCAATACAGTATTGACCGCGATACTGTCGTCGTTTCAAACGATCGAATGACAGTAGCGCAGTTCACTGCGGGCTTTGAGTCGGGCGACCGGGTGGAGGTGCTGAAAAACGGAAAAATTTTGCCTGCCGATACAATCGTCGGCACCGGCATGACCGTTCGCCTGATGTACAACGAACAGATTCAGGATACCGCCCTGCTGGTAATCTCCGGTGACATTACCGGCGACGGCCGCTGCACCGTCAGCGATTTTGTGGCGCTGGGCGATTATCTGACCGGACATGCTGAATTGTCCGAGCTTGGTCTATCCGCAGCCGATTTTAATCGGGATGGAAAAATAGATCTTGCAGACTATGTAGAACTGTATGCCGCCGTGAACAAAGATCCCGGTGCCGCAACGCTCTCCGTCAAGGTCGATGAATGACCCTGAAAAGACAGCGGCTAACCCTAAAAATTGAGGAATATATGAAAAAAACAGGATTTATCATCGCGTTGCTCCTTTCAGCCGCGCTTTCGCTCACCTTCTTTCTGCTTCCGGCAGCGGCTGAAACAGCCCCCGCCCCTTCCAACAGCACCGCTGACCCTGCCGTTTCCGGTTCGGACGACCCGGAAACGCCTGTTCAGCCGGAGCTTTCCCCTCCCGCTGAAAATTCAGTCTTTCTTACCCATTCCACGCCGCTTAGGGCAGGCAATGAAGTAACCTTTACCTTTTCCTGCAGCGGGGAGGGAGTGCGGGCATTGCAAGGCGTCCTGACCTACGATACCGACCTGCTTACCTATCAAAGCGCGTCTACACTGCATAAAAGCTGGCTGTTTACCATCTCTGAGGAAGAGGGAAAGCTGATCTATATCGGGCTTTCCACCGAAGCGGAGGGCGCCAGCGGCGTCAATCAACTATTTAGTCTGACCTTTATACTGAATGAAAACGCCGTGACCGGCAATTCAATTCCCTTTCACATTGAGGACGCGACCGCGCTGAAAGGAAAGACGGAATTAACCTTTACGGGCGGTCCTTGTACCTTTTTAGTTGACAGACCCCTATCCGAAGAACGTACACTTACGTCGCTGGAGGTTTCCGAAGGCACACTTGCGCCTGCCTTTGATCCGGCGGTTACCGAATATCGCCTGCAAGTGCCTTTCGAGTGTCAGGAGTTAGAAATTTCAGCCGTTCCCTGCGCCTACGCTTCGGTTGAGATCGGCAATACGGCGCTGGAGGTCGGCAATAACACCGTAACCGTTACTGTAATTGCCGAATCAGGGTTAAGACAGGTCTATACGCTCACGGTTACCCGTCAGACTGACCCCAACTACATTCCCTCATCTGACAGTCTGCTCACCAATATTTATCTGTCAGACGGCATGCTTTTTCCGGCATTTTCCCCCTCTGTTACCCAGTATAGGGTTTATTTGGTAAATAGCGGCAGCATTACGCTCACG
>CAZMTU010000052.1:9034-15602 GCA_964569225.1 uncultured Lachnospiraceae bacterium
GCCCGAAGCCGCTCAGTTTGGCAGCGCTCAGCCTGCTGAACTGGAAGCTAAGGAAGGCGCCGTCTGTACTATTACCTCGATTGCCGAGGATGGCAGCGAAACGGTCTACACCTTTACCGCGCTGCTGGTTCAAACGCCTGAGGAGCTTGCGCAGCTACAGCCGGAAAATAACCAGCAGACCAGTCAAAAGGTATATTTTATTGCGCTATTGGCAGCAGTGGCGGTTACGCTCTTCTTTGTTGGCTTCGCTGTCAGCAGTCTTTTCCGAAGAAAGAAAACCGCATCCGCGGCTTCTTCTGAAAAGGTCGATAAAGAGGCATTACCGGCTGATTCATCTGCTCTGCCTTCGTCAGACACCGACTCCCCTGAAGGGGAATCCTCTGTCCCGCCCAAAGATGACGCCTCCGAATCCAAATAATTTAATAACCGTCCCATGAAATCTAACGGTTTCATGGGACATTTTATATCGGATTGAAATATAATTTATTAACTCAAAACTGAAGCAAAGCTTCTGAAACACTTTACTTTTAATAAAAATACGGACCTGTAGACTTTTCACCCATAAAAACCGATTTAGATGCTCTTGCAGCCCGATATATTGACAATTCACTTTATTTGTGCTACACTGATATTATCTCATAATATGGAGCGATAACAGCAACATGAAAATCATAATCGTTGGGGACGGAAAAACCGGCTATCACCTATCCGGTTTGCTGTCTGCCGACAAGCATGACATTACAGTCATAGACAGCGATCCCGCCGCGCTTCGCTTGAGCAACAACACGCAGGACGTGATTACCTTTCAGGGCGGTGCACTGAATGTGGAGCTGCTGAAGGAAGCGGGCGTCGCTTCCGCAGATCTGCTGATCGCAGTCACTGCCAGCGACGAAGTCAATGTTCTTTGCTGTATGCTGGCAGGCGATTTGGGCACCCCCCACACCATAGCGCGGGTACGCAGTCCTGAAATGACCGGAAGCCTGTCGGTTATCTGGCATAAGGTAGGACTCTCCCTGTCGGTTAATCCAGAACTGGACGCCGCCACCGAAATTTCCCGTCAGTTAGTCGTTCCGCCCTCGGTAAAGGTAGACTTTTTCGCAAAAGGACGAATCGAAATGGCGGAATACACCGTATCAGAGGATTCTCCGCTCTGCGGGATTCGGCTGTCCGAGCTGCCCCAAAAGCTGAAGCTGCAAATTCTGGTATGCGCCGCGGTCCGGGGAAATGAGATCTGCATTCCCAACGGCGCCTATATCATTTCGGCTGGTGATCAGATCGGTATTGCCGCCAAGCCGTCTCAAATGGCCCATTTCTTTTCGCTGATCGACAGCGCCCGTAACCGCAAGCCTAAAACCGTCACCATTGTAGGCGGCGGTACCATCAGCTATTACCTGACCCGCCTGCTTACCGAAAGCGGAATGAAGATTCGAATCATCGAAAAGGACGCCAAGCGCTGCGAGTACCTTTCGGAAGCCCTTCCCAAAGCCATGATCGTTCACGGCGACGGCTCCGACCAGCAGCTGCTCAGCGAAGAGGGTCTGCTGCAAGGCTGTGACGCGCTGGTAGCGCTCACCGGTATGGATGAGGAAAATATCGTCATCTCTATGAATGCCCAAATGAAGGGAATCGACAAGGTCATCGCTAAAATCAATCACTCTCAGCTATCCGCTATTATTTCCAAGGCGGATATTCAAAATGTCATTACGCCTCATATCATTGCCTCTAATCATGTCCTGCGCTATGTCCGGGCAATGCAAAGCTCCCGCGACAGCAATGTAGAAGCGCTGTCCAAAATTATGGACGGACGGGCAGAGGCGCTGGAATTTCTGGTCGCTGACAGCTTTGCCGGTACAGGCATTCCTTTGAAGGATCTGAAAATCAAGCCGGGCTATCTGATCGCCTGCATTCTTCGGAACAGGCAGACTATCTTTCCCAAAGGCGACGATATGATTTTAGCCGGTGACAGCGTAATCGTAGTTACCACCAAAGTGGGACTGAACAAATTAAGCGGTATTATGAGCTGACGGAGGTTCTGGATTGAATATTCGATTGATTTTCCGAACACTGGGCAGAGTATTGGTATTGCTGGCGGTCCTTCTTCTGCTGCCCATGATCGCTGCCATCTGCTATGGCGAAAGCCCTTTTCCCTTTCTTTTTACTTCATTGATCACAGGCGCATGCGGCGGACTGCTTTACTTGATCCGTCCTGTATCCAAAACCCTGTATGCCAAGGAAGGCTTTCTCACCGTTGCGCTCAGCTGGGTGCTGGTTTCCCTTTTCGGCTGCCTCCCCTTCCTGTTCAGCGGCGCCATTCCCTCTTTTGTAGATGCGCTTTTTGAAACGGTTTCCGGCTTTACAACTACCGGTTCCACTTTGATTACCAATATTGAGACCCTGCCCCGCGGGATTCTTTTCTGGCGAAGCTTTACACATTGGATCGGCGGTATGGGCGTAATTGTCTTTCTCATGGCGATCCTTCCTTCCTCCAGCGCCCATTCGGTCTATATTATGAAAGCAGAGGTTCCGGGTACCACCTTCGGAAAGGTTTCCCCAAAGCTCCGTCAAACCGCCAAATGGCTGTATTATGTTTATTTTGCCCTAACTGCCATAGAAACCGTTCTGCTTCTTGCGGGCGGCATGCCGTTGTATGACAGTCTGATCCACGCCTTCGGTACGGCCGGCACCGGCGGCTTTTCCTGCATGAATGCCAGCATCGGCGCCTACAACAGCCTGTATACCGACATTGTTATCACCGTTTTCATGCTTCTGTTCGGCGTCAATTTCAATATTTTCTTCTTCCTTATTTTCCGTGATTTCAAAAGTATACTGAAAAGCGATGAACTGTGGACTTATTTAGGAATTTTTGCCTCCTCCGCTCTATTGATTGCCCTGAATATTCGCTCCCTTTATCAAAGCTTCGGAGATGCCCTGCGCTATTCCAGCTTTCAGGTATCCTCCATTCTGACTACCACTGGCTATGCAACGGCAGACTACTGCACATGGCCCGCCTTTTCTCAAATGGTGATTCTTCTGCTGATGTTCAGCGGCGCCTGCGGCGGTTCTACCGGCGGCGGAATTAAGGTCACGCGTCTGCTCCTTTGCGCCAAAAAGATTCACCGGGATCTTTATCAATTGGTTCATCCGCATTCCATTCGTACCGTCCGGCTCAACGGAAAAACGGTGGATGAAGAAACCTTAGAGGATGTTTCTGCCTTCTTGGAGCTTTTCCTCGCGCTATGCGCAGGCGGCACCCTGTTAGTCACACTTAGCTGCGGCGATCTTGCCACTTCTTTTTCAGCAGTCCTCACCAGCCTTGGCAATGTTGGACCCGGCATTGGCGCCATCGGTCCTTCCGGCAGCTTCGCCTTCTTTTCCCCCGCCGTCAAGCTGCTCCTCGCTTTCTTTATGCTGTTAGGAAGATTGGAGATCTTCCCGCTCTTTCTCGCGCTCACCCCTATGCTCTACAGTAAAAAATAAAAACTCCATTCAAATCACCAGTAAGCCGATGATTTGATTAGCCCCGAAAAAGGCAAATACAGGCGCCCCCGAAAGCGCGCAAAAAGTTTGACTCCGCATTACAATTACGGACAGCAAACGGCTGCATCAGGCTGCCAAAACTATAATTATTTGGCAACTTGTACAAAAGCTTTGATCGACCTTTTTTCAAAAGGTCGTGGGTTCTTAGGGCGAAGCCCTAAGTCGCCCTCCGCAGAGGGTGAAATATCCGTCCTTTCTCTTTTTGCGCGCTTTATCTCTTGGACCTTTTTAGGCAAGAGATAAAGCGAACAGACGAACTTGTGCTTTTTAACGAATAGCGCAATTTATTTTGAACTTTCTCGACAGACTGAGGCAGCCGCCAGCAGGCGGCTGCCTCAGCGTATAAAAATTTTAAATTTTAAAAGATAGAAGCATACAAATTATTTAAATGGTTTTAGAGGATTTTGCCAAAAAACCTCTAAATTGAGTTTGAAGCCAAGCGCCAATGGGCTTTTGTCTTCAGTCTGAGGGTACTTTCTAACGAGAAAGTACCTTTTTTTGAGCACAAATATGAAGGATTCCCATCCTATATTTGACCGCGTTTATGCTATGCAGCGTCCAAAACAGCCCCGCTGTCTCAGGTTTTATTTCAAAAATCTCGTTTTTGAACAGAAATTTCCGGCATTATTGCCAAATTAATCCTAACTTTTTCGTATAATTCATAGAAAATCCGTTTTCATCTTAAATAAACTTGACTTTTTTTAACAAAGTGTGTATAATTTATTATGTAAATATGTGAATTCTGTTTCGAATTCCGTAAATTTATAGGAGGATATTATGAAAAAGACCCTTGCAACTTTACTCGCATCCGCAACGCTGCTGTCTTTAATTCCCGCTTTTGGCGCATCGGCAGCAGAAGCCACAACGGTCGACGGCTTGACCATGACTTCATATCATATGACTGCCAAAACGTCCGCTTGGGCGCCGAATGCCTATTCTACCATTATCGGCTCGGACAGCGGCGATGCGCGTCGCGGCTTTGAGGAAAACAAAAAGTTTGATCAATCTATTGACGAGCTTTTAAATTGGTCCTATGAGCTGGACAGCGCAGACAATCTGACCGATTTCAGCGGTTACAATGAAACCTATGTGAAAACATTAGGCAGTCCTAACGGAGATATTTATCTTCTGAACTGGACGGGTACGGTCACCGCCTCAAAGGACGTTACCTTCACAATGGCGGCTGACAAGATTGACAACGGCTTTTTATTCGAGTTGGACGGCGTAAGATATTATGAATACTGGGGCGCTTCCCACTGGTTTGATGACACAAGCGATCCCGGCGATCCTTTAAAGAGCGATTTAGGCGCCATCACCCTGAAAGCAGGTCAAAGCTATAAGGTAAACGCCTGGTTCCTTGAACTGAACGGCGGCGAAGCGCTTGACATCGGCGGCTACGAAAACGGCTCCGATGAATATAAATCGTTGGCTGATCTCGGTCTGACCTTCAGCATGTCGGTAAAAGCCTATCATTCCCTCTGTGATCAGTGGGGCATTGACAGCTATCACCAAGATCATCCTTGGGCAAATGTATTTAACACGCTTACTACACTGAAGGGCAACGACGGCAACGGCGGCAACGGCGCGCAGTGCGTTGAAAGCAACTTCAATTATGACGCTACCATTGAGGGCTTACTGGAAACATCCAAGAAAGTGGGCGGAAGCTTTGTGGTTCCGACTATCTCCGCTTGGACCCCAGCGCTTAACGGAGAAAACTATATCAACATTTACTCCGGTACCTTTACAGTTGAAAAAACCGGTAACTATTTGTTTGGCTGCACCAGTGTGGACAACGGTTTGGTTATTGACATCACCGCGAATGGCGGTCAACCGATCCGCGCATTTGAGCTGTGGGCATTCGGCACATGGAATGACAATTCCGAGGCATGGTATCCTACCGCCGTAAAGCTGGAAGCTGGCAAGACCTACACCATTAACGCGGCATTTATGGAGCTTAACGGCGGTCAGGTTGTTACCCCTGTTGTGAAGTATTCCGCTACCGATGATTTCAGTACTGCTGAATCAGCCGCTATTGAAACAGTTCTCAGCTTTAAGACCACTGCCCCGACCGATACCGATATGCTTTCGGCTGAACTCACCGCCGCTGTAATCGCCGACGGTACAGATCTCACCGGAAAAGTTGACCTGGACACTGTCGCTTATACAGGCGGAAATCTGTTCGGTGACGGCGATCCCAAGGGCGCATTTGATGGCAAGCTTGACACCAAGCTCGGCGCTTCCGGCACCTACGGTACTTTAACTTGGCAGACCACCGAAGCCACCACTGTCACCTACTACAGTCTGACTAACTCTATCGAAGACAATTCTGTATATCTGCGCGTACCCGCTTCCTGGACGCTGCTCGGCTCTACCGACGGCAAAACCTACACCATTCTCGATCATGTGGATCGCGGCATGGGCGGCATTGGCAACGCAAGCGGCGCTTCCGGTATGTACAAAATCGATAATCCCGGCGCTTATACCTACTACCGTTTAGAAATTAACAGTGCGTATGTTACTGCTGACGGTGTATCAGTTTCGGAAGTAGGTCTTTATAACTATACCGCGCCTGTTGAGCCCACCAATCCTACCGAACCCACAGTTCCTACCGAGCCTGTTACGCCTACCGATCCTGTTAAACCCGTCAATCCCTCAACCGGTGACGCGGCTGTGATTGCAGCGACGCTGTCCGTACTTGCACTGGCAGGCGTAGCAATCGTTTCTAAAAAAAGACGCCGTGCTGAATAATCCTAAATAAAAAGTCCCGCCTAAATGGCAGTGAGCCATAAGGAAACAATAAAGAAATTATGACTTTTGCTATGTAAACGGAAAATGAAAAACTCTATGTGATTGAGAAATCAGTCACATAGAGTTTTTCATTTTCGGAAATATGCCGATTTGTCTTTTCTGCGTTTTGCAGAAACACACGACCGTCCCGAAAGGACGATCTCGGGAGTTGGGGAATATGTCACCAACAAGCATTTAGAGGATTTCCCGTTACCGTGAAATCCTCTAAAATACGCAATCTTAC
>CAZMTU010000053.1:0-2844 GCA_964569225.1 uncultured Lachnospiraceae bacterium
CACTTTTTCTATACCTTTTTTCATTTTTGGTCTCACATCTATTGTATCATAACAGCCGGATTTACAGTTTTTCCGAAAATTGCTTGCATTTCTGTATGAATTATGCTATAATAACTCATAATGCCTTATTATACTAAATCCGGAAGGTCAACGAAGGGGGAGGACTGAATATGAGCGAAACAGAAGTGCAGATCCGCCGTCTGCGTGATATAGTCAGCTATCATAGCCGAAAATATTATGTGGAAGACAGCCCTGAACTGTCCGATTATGAATATGACAAGCTTTTTTATGAACTGAAAGCGTTGGAGGAAGCGCACCCGGAGTTTGCCGACCCTAATTCTCCTACCGTTCGAATAGGAGGAAAAGTACTAGATAAGTTTGAAAAGATTACCCATACCGTTCCTCTGAAAAGTCTTACCGACGTTTTCTCCTACGGAGAACTTACCGATTTTTATACAAAATTAGCGGCTGAATACGGTAAGCTTGATTATTCTGTGGAATGCAAAATCGACGGACTTTCGGTAGCGCTTCATTATGAAAATGGAAATCTGATCTATGCCGCCACTCGTGGGGACGGAACGGTAGGAGAAGAAATTACCGCTAATGCCCGCACGATTGGTTCGGTTCCCCTGACGATCCCTTATAAAGGGCGTTTAGAGGTCAGAGGAGAAGTATATATGCCCCGATCGGCATTTGAGGCGCTGAACGGCCGTCGTGCGGAGGCGGAGGAGCCGCTTTTTGCCAACCCCCGCAATGCGGCGGCAGGTTCCTTGCGGCAGCTTGATTCTTCTGTAACCGCTTCCCGAAAACTGGACATTTTTGTTTTCAATTTGCAGGATTGTGACCGTAGCTTTGATACGCATATTGAAACATTGGAATTCATGAAGGCGCAGGGATTCAAAGTGATCCCTTTCTATCAAAAGGCGGAAAGCGCGGATGAGATGATCAGCCGTATTGAAGAGATCGGCAGGATGAGAGAAAATCTTTCCTTTGATATTGATGGGGTAGTTATTAAGGTGAACGACCTTGCCCGACGGCTGGAGATCGGCGAAGGAACCTCTACGCCCAAGTGGGCGGTGGCTTATAAATTTCCGCCGGAGCAAAAGCAGACAAAGCTGCTGGGAGTCAGTATACAGGTAGGACGTACCGGGGTGCTTACCCCTATTGCCGAATTGGAGCCGGTTCGGTTAGCGGGAACAGTGGTCAGCAGGGCGACCCTTCATAATATTGATTATATTCACGATAAGGATATTCGAGTCGGAGATATAGTTACTGTACAGAAGGCAGGCGATATTATTCCGGAGATTCATTGCGCCCATTCCGATCTTAGAAAAGAGAAGCTTCCGGTTTATACCATGCCTGATACCTGTCCTTCCTGCGGCGAACCGGTAATACGGGATGAAACAGAAGCAGCGGTACGTTGTACCAATGCGGCATGTCCGGCACAGCTTTTGAGGAATTTGGTGCACTATGCTTCAAAGGATGCAATGGACATAGACGGTCTGGGTCCTGCACTGCTGAAAAACCTGCGGGACAGCGGGCTTGTACACTCGGTTGCCGATCTGTACAATTTGAAAAAAGAAGCGCTTGTAGAACTTGAGCGAATGGGCAAAAAGAGTGCTGACAATCTTTTGAATGGCATTGAAGCCTCAAAGCACAGAGGACTCGCCCGACTGATTTATGGTTTGGGGATTCGTCAGATTGGTGAAAAGGCAGCCGAAGCACTGGCTGATCGATTTGGCAGTATTGATCGTTTTTTTGAACTGAATGCTGATGAATTGTGCGAAGTGGACGATATCGGACTGATCAGTGCGCAGAGCGTGGTGGATTTTTTTGCGCACCCTCAGACAGCTGAGCTGATTAATGCGCTGAAAAAAGCAGGCGTTAGTATGACGGCGGAAACGGCTGAGAAAAAGGACGATCGCTTTGCCGGTATGACTTTTGTGTTGACCGGTACATTGCCCACGCTCACCCGAAGTGAAGCAGAGGGGATTATAAAAAAGTACGGAGGCAAAACAGCTTCTTCCGTATCCAAAAAAACTTCGGTGGTGCTTGCGGGCAGTGAAGCAGGCAGCAAGCTGACTAAAGCCCAGACATTGGGTGTTCGTGTGATTGATGAAGCGGAATTTAGAAAAATGGTAGAAGAAAATGTTATTTGATTGTGTAAAAATAGAACTAAAAGCGGGCAACGGTGGGAACGGTTCGGTATCCTTCCATCGTGAAAAATATATTGCGCATGGCGGACCGGATGGCGGAGACGGCGGAAACGGTGGCAATATTATTTTTCGTATTGACGAAGGACAGAATACGCTGACCTTTTATAAATATAAACGAAAATTTGTCGCTGAAAATGGAGGGGACGGCGCTAAATCCAAGTTTCACGGCAAAAACGGTGCCGATCTTATTCTGCCGGTACCGCCCGGAACAGTCATCAAGGATGCGGAAAGCGGGCTTGTGATTAAGGATATGTCGAATTGCGGCGATTATGTAATCTGCAAAGGCGGAAAGGGCGGTTGGGGCAATAAGCATTTCGCCACACCTACCCGCCAGATTCCCCGTTTCGCCAAAGCAGGGATACAGGGCGAATACAAGGAAGTTAAGCTGGAGCTGAAGCTGTTGGCGGACGTAGGACTGGTCGGCATGCCCAATGTGGGCAAATCGTCCATTCTCTCAATGATCAGCGGCGCGCACCCGAAGATCGCAGATTACCACTTTACAACGCTGGAGCCTTCTATCGGTGTGGTTGAAGTGGCAAAGGAGGCGGCATTTGTGGCGGCGGATATTCCCGGGCTGATTGAAGGAGCTTCGGAAGGCGCCGGACTGGGGCATCAATTTCTCCGTCAT
>CAZMTU010000053.1:2854-15572 GCA_964569225.1 uncultured Lachnospiraceae bacterium
GGCTGCTGATCCACGTGGTGGATATCAGCGGCAGGGAAGGACGGGATCCTGTTGACGATATGATTGCAATTAATTATGAGCTTTCCCAATATAATCCTGAGTTGGCAAACCGTCCGCAGATTGTCGCGGCCAATAAGTGCGATCTGCTGGAAGAGGAGGCGGATCTCTCTGATTTTGAAGACTTTATTCAGATGAAGGGGTATGATCTGGTGTATATTTCGGCGGCTACCGGCAAAAACATCAATGAACTGGTGCAGACGGCATACCGGAAGCTGCAAACGCTTCCGCCTATAACTGTTTATGAAAGTGAAGTACCGGAAGCTGCCGAGGATTTCAAGGCTTCAAAAGATCATGGCGTTACAATTACGAGAAACGATAAAGGTGTGTATATTGTAGAAGGAGATTGGCTTTACCGATTGATGGGTTCGATAAACTTTGACGATCGGGAGTCACTTCGTTACTTTGAAAAAGTGCTGCGCAGCGCCGGTGTGATTGAGGCATTGGAAAATGCAGGCTGTACTGATGGTGATACCGTCAGCATATTTGATTTTGAATTTGATTTTGTAAAGTAAATTATGGCTGAATATTATAAAGAAATGAGAAAACTGGTGGGCTGCCGTCCGCTGGTACTGGTAGGCAGCGGCGTGCTGCTCTATCATGACACAAAGCTGTTGCTGCAGCGCAGATCGGACGACGGATGCTGGGGCAAGCATGGCGGGATCATGGATTATGAGGAAAACGCGGAGGACGCTTGCCGTCGGGAGGTGTTCGAAGAAACCGGTCTGCGGGTTGGAAAGCTTACCCTGTTTGGGGTATACACAGGACCTCAGATGACGGTCACTTATCCCAACGGCGATGTGGCAAACTATACGGATATTGTCTATATCAGTGACGATTTTGACGGTAAAATCACCCTTGATCTGAAAGAAGTAGGAGAGCTTTGCTGGTTTGACGCCGACGCGCTGCCTCCCAATCTGCATTCCACTGACCGAGCGCCCATTACGGATTTTGCCGCCAGACTTATGGAGCGTATCGATGTTTGATAAATTAGCAGACGCAGAAAAAAAATATGAACAGATCACGGCGAAGCTTTCCAATCCGGCTGTGCTTTCCGATCAGAACGCATACCGCGCGCTGATGAAAGAGCATAAGCTGATGACACCGCTGATCGAAACCTTTAGGCGCTATAAAAAATCAAAAGAAGCGTTTGAAGAAGTCAAAGACCTCCTGTCGCAGCCGCAGGATACCGAGTTCAAGGCATTGTTGGAAGAGGAATATGAAGCCTCCCGCTGTCGGACAGAAATGCTGGAGGAAGAATTGAAGCGGCTGCTGCTGCCCAAGGATCCCAGTGACGATAAAAGCGTGATTGTGGAGATCCGAGCAGGTGCCGGCGGTGAGGAGGCGGCGCTTTTTGCGGCTAATCTGTATCGAATGTACAGCATGTATTCCGACTCGCTGCGCTTTAAAACTGAAGTGCTTTCAGCAAACGAAACGGGATTGGGCGGTTATAGAGAAATTTCTTTTTCGGTAGAAGGAGAGGGCGCTTTTTCACGCTTCAAATTTGAAAGCGGTGTTCATCGTGTGCAGCGGGTACCCGCTACCGAGTCACAGGGACGGATTCAAACTTCTACTGTGACAGTGGCAGTGTTGCCTGAGGCGGAGGAGGTGGATGTGGTCATTCAACCTTCCGACATTGTGATCGAAAGCTGTAAATCCAGCGGTGCCGGCGGTCAGCATATTAACAAAACCGAATCGGCTGTTCGCCTAACCCATAAGCCTACCGGCATTGTCATTGAATGTCAGGAAGAGCGATCTCAGTTCAAGAACAAGGATAAAGCAATGAAAATGCTGCGCGCCAAGTTATACGATATGGCTAAAAGAGAGCAGGATCGAAAAATTGCCAATGAAAGGCGCAGTCAGGTGGGAACAGGTGATCGCAGCGAGCGGATCCGCACTTATAATTATCCGCAGGGACGGATCACCGATCATCGTATCGGGCTAACACTCTATTCATTGGAAACTTTTTTGAACGGAAATATCGGCGATATGGTGGATGCGCTTATTCGTGCTGATACAGCGGAGAAGTTAAAACAAACTGACGATAAATAAAAAGCGAAACCAAAATACCTGAATTCTCTAAAATTTACGGCTTTAAAACGGCTTCCGACTGTCATTGGGGAATATAAAAATGAAAACAGAAATTATTTATCATCCAACCGAAGCAGACCTTATCCGCGGGGCCGCGCTGCTTAGGGATGGCGGTTTAGTCGCCTTACCCACCGAAACAGTTTACGGATTAGGGGTAAACGGACTGTCTGCCGAGGCTACCCGCAAGGTATATGCCGCCAAAGGACGACCGTCTGATAATCCGCTGATTATTCATTTGGCGTCCGCTGAAGATGCTGGACAGTACTGCGAAGTGAATTCGGCATTTAAAAAATTGGCGGAGCGTTTTATGCCGGGACCGATTACCGTTATTTTACCTAAGAAATCCTGTATTCCCGACAGTGTGACAGGAGGGCTGCCTACAGTGGCGGTACGGGTTCCTTCTCACCCGATAGCCCATCGGCTGATCGAACTGGCGGGGATTCCCATTGCGGCTCCCTCGGCGAATCTGTCAGGCAAACCTTCCACTACCTTAGTGGAGCACGTGATTGAGGATATGAATGGGCGTATCGATATGATTATCGACGGCGGTCCGTGTACTATTGGGTTGGAGTCTACTATTGTTGTTCCAAATGGAGAAACTATTCAGCTCTTGCGGCCTGGTGCGGTGACGGTAGAAATGTTAAAAGAGGCGGGTTTTTCAGTGCAGATGGATAAGGCTGTCACTGAAAGGTTATCTGAGGGCGAACGCCCGTTGGCACCCGGAATGAAATATCGCCATTATGCGCCCAATGCGCAGGTGACGCTGCTGCGCGGAAGCAGCGAACAAATTGCTGCTTATCTGCGTCCGTTTTGGGGAGAAAAGGATACAGCGTTGCTTTGCTGTATGGAAGATGAAGCGGCAAATGCGCCCAACGCTTTTCTGCTGGGCAGCAGAGGGGATCCGGCAGGACAGGCAAGCCGTCTTTTTGATCTGCTGCGCGGCTTTGATCATCGACCTGAAATCAGGCGGGTGTTCGCTGTCATGCCGTCTGCCGACGGCATAGGGCTTGCTATGATGAATCGAATGTTGAAGGCGGCCGGTTATCGGGTAGTGGAACTTGAAAAATAAAATACATCGGATACATATGCTGTAAAATCAAGTAAAGGAAATAATATTGAATGGCAAAGAAGAAAAAAGAAGCAGGCAGGGAAATAATCGGCGAAATCGCTCCGATTACCGATCAGCCCATTACTGAAACCATTGAAAAGAATTACATGCCCTATACGATGAGCGTGATTATTTCCCGTGCGATTCCGGAAATTGACGGATTTAAACCGGCGCACCGGAAGCTCCTTTATACTATGTACAAAATGGGGCTGCTAACCGGTCAGCGAACCAAAAGCGCCAATATAGTAGGGCAAACTATGAAGCTGAATCCACACGGGGATGCTTCGATCTATGAAACGATGGTTCGTTTGACCAGAGGAAACGAGGCGCTGCTCCATCCTTTTGTGGATTCCAAAGGAAGCTTCGGCAAACAGTATTCCTCGGAAATGGCATATGCCGCTCCCCGTTATACCGAAGCAAAATTAGATCCCTTTTGCGCGGAAATTTTCAGCGGAATTGATAAAAACGCGGTGGAAATGGTGCCGAACTATGATAATACCATGATGGAGCCTACTCTTTTGCCCACTACCTTCCCGAATATTTTGGTTTCACCGAATATGGGAATTGCCGTAGGCATGGCGAGTCGAATCTGCTCTTTTAATTTAGGCGAAATTTGTGACGGCGCTATTCAAGTGCTGCGAAATCCCTATACTGATGTGGATCAAATGCTGGATATTGTGAAAGCGCCTGATTTTCCGGGCGGCGGTCTGTTGATTTATAACCGTGAACAGCTTGCGAATATTTACCGAACCGGACGAGGCAGTTTTAAGGTTCGTGCCCGTTATGTATACGATAAAAGCGCCAACTGCATTGATATTGTACAGATTCCTTATTCAACAACGGTAGAAATCATTATGAAAAAGCTGGGGGATTTGGTTAAAGAGGGCAGACTCAAGGAAATCAACGATTTCAGAGATGAAATTGACTTGTCCGGCTTCAAGTTGACCATTGACCTTAAAAAAGGTACGGATCCGGACCAGCTTATGAATAAGCTGTATAAGCTGACCGCACTGGAAGATGAGTTTCCTTGCAACTTCAATGTCCTGATCAATGGAGTACCTAAGCAAATCGGTATTATTGAAATTCTGAAGGAATGGATTGTTTTCAGGATGGAGTGCTTGAAGCGAGAACTTTCCTTTGATTTACAGCGGAAAAAAGAACGCCTGCACCTTTTGATGGCGTTGGCAAAAATTTTGCTGGATATTGACAAAGCCATCCAGATTATACGAAAAACGCCGCAGGAAAAAGAAGTGGTACCTAATTTGATGAAGGGATTTGAGATTGATGAGATTCAAGCAAACTACATCGCTGAAATCAAGCTGCGAAATTTAAACCGAGAGTATATTCTCAACCGGACGAGGGAGATTTCCGCATTGCAGGAGGAGATCAAAGATCTGACAGATCTCATTGAAAGTGAAGCACGGCTGAAAACCTATATTTCCAAGCAGCTTAAGGAAATCAAAGCAAAGTACGGTAAGCCCCGTATAACACAGTTGATATACGATGAAGACCTTGAGGATTATACAGAAACCGTACAAGTTGAAAACTATCCTGTTAAACTGCTCTTTACCAGAGACGGTTATTTGAAGAAACTGTCACTGCAATCCTTCCGGCAAGCGGAAGAGCAAAAGATCAAGGAAGGCGACGAGATCGTTTCAATTGAGGACAGTGAAAATATTAACGAATTGCTGATATTTTCCGACAAGGCACGCTGCTATAAGAGTAAGGTAGATGCCTTCGACACCGTTAAATCTTCCGCTTTGGGCGAATATGTGGGCAGCAAGTTGGGGTTTGAAAACGGTGAACGGACGGTCTTTATGAAAAGCTTGACTACCTACCCGGAAAACGAAAATCTGATTTTCCTGTTTGAAAACGGAAAAGGCGTAAGGATTCCGCTCAGCGCTTACAATACTAAATCCAACCGGAAAAAACTGACCGGCGCTTATTCGGAAGCGTCGCCGGTTGTTGCGGTTTTTTATGAGAAAGAACCGATTGACTTGTTGCTGCTGTCAGACGCGCAAAAGGCGATTCAGATTTCCAGTTCACTGATTCCGGTAAAAAATACGCGGACTGCTCAGGGCGTTACCTTGTTTAACCTGAAAGCAGGGCAGAAGTTGGTTCGCGCGGTGATGGCAACTGAAGAGAATACTTCGGGGGTAAAAGGAATCCGAAAGATCAAAATTCCGGCAACCGGGGTAAATTATGATCGTTTTGATGCGGTTGAGGATCAGATTAAGTTAATTTGATTGACCGAAATTTGCATAGATAGATCACAGAAAGGTATGGTACATGATGGCTAAGAAGCAAAAAAAGGAACCGGCGGCACAGCTTTGGGTACGGGTTATCTGCGGCATTCTCGGGTTTCTGATGGTATTCGGCGTATTGATGATGCTCATCCCTTATTCGGAGCAGTCAATGGCATATGCCGCGGAGCTGCCTGAGAGTGCACTCCCGTCCGATCAGATGATCAGTGTCGGATTGCATTGTCAGGCTGATGCAGTTTCCTCTTTTACGGCAAAATCAGATACGGGATTTCAGATTTCCTATCGGAAATCTGATACCAGTTCGGAAACGCTCATCAGTTCTGCATCCGGTGAGTTGACGGTAGCGATTGACGCTAACCTGTATCGCTACGGCTCAGGATTGGTTACAGAAAATCTTGGGGTTGCTGCTGTTGGCGGGTATCATATTCAAATTTCCTATTTTTCTTTTGCAAATCTTGGTATTGATACCGATCGGGACAATCCTGTTTTTATCAAACCAAGTACGCCTACTAACATTACTGACGGATACAGTCGGGAAAATGTTCAGGATTACATAGAGCTGTTGTCTGCCAATACGGCTATTCAACATTTAGAGCAACCCGTGTTTCCCTATTTTTCCGCAACTAAGACTTATATCAGGATAGGTAGTTTTTATACAGAGGCAGAGGCGCAGGCGGCGTTAGTTCAGCTTGAAAAATCAATGAATCTTCGGGCGGAGGTGATTTCACCGCAATCCTCTACGCTGACCGTTTTGGATTCCGCTACTTGGATGCCTGTTTGCGAGTTGTCTACTGAGCAGTATGACTTGCTGCTGGCGCCTGCAGTCGGAACTATTTTCACTGATCCGGCAGGCAGAGTTTACAGAGGATCATTGCTGCTTAAACGGACCGATAAAACGAGCGGGGAGCTGCTTCAGGTAGTCAATCGCCTGCCATTGGAGGAATATGTAGCGGCTTTGCTGCCTTATGAAGTTTCTGCAAGTGAAAATGAAGAGCTTTTAAAGACCATGGCGATTGTTTTGCGCACTGAAGCGGTTTTGCATATGGGAGCTCACAGCAAAGACGGTTATGATGTATGCAGTTCCAGTCACTGCCACATATTCAATGGCAGCTTAGCGGATACCGATGCTATCCGTCAGGCTGTTTTGGAGACTGCGGGAAAAGTTCTGACTTATCAGAATCAGCCGATTTATACACCATATACGGTGGTATCAGGCGGTTCTACTCTTTCCTCTGCGGAAGCTTTCGGTAAATCCCTTGCTTATCTTCCTTCGCTTTTTACTCCATGGGAGGACACCAATTCTGCCGTAAGCGGTCAGGGAAGCTGGAGTATTGAGCTATCTCCGTATGAACTGTATTTACTGTTAAATGAAATGGGATATGACCAAATCAAGGGAAATATTGATTCCGTTCAAATATTGAAGATTGCCGAAAATTCCAATTATGTTACCGAAATTGTCTTTACAGATTTGTTTGGAAATAGCGTTCTGCTAACGGGAAGCGAAACGATCCGGTCGCTTTTGACAGGATTTTTGCCGTCTGCGAGTTTTGTTGTAGGAAAAGCGGGAGAAAGTGTTGAAGTAACCGAGCGGAAACTAACCGGTGAGGGACTGTCTTATACGGAGGAAGTAAAAACGGTTACATTAGATGGAACCTATGGCAGCTTTGTATTTATCGGAGAAGGAATTGGCTGCGGTGTGGGGCTGAGTATCGCAGGCGCGAGGGCGCTTTGCGATTTGGGCTATACCTGTGAGCAAATTCTGAATATTTATTATCCTGATACCCAAATTGGGTAAAGCTATCTGGATCGAAATTTTCAATTAATAAAATGAATTATTCCCGTTGAGAAGGACTTTAGTCCGCTCAGCGGGAATTTAGATAGATCTCAATATCCGGTCCGCGGTCATATTCATAGCCGGAAAACGGATGCCATTCAGTGACTTTACACTGTTCCAATGTTTGAATTGCCTGAGAGCAAGGACCGGTGCCGGTGAAAATTGCCCATATATTAAAGAAGGAACTGTATAGCTGTCTAATGTTTTATCAATCTGACTGCCGGACCGCAATAAAATACTTCCGCTGTTCTGAGTCATTGCATGCGCCCACGCCAAGCAGACCCATAGGCGCGCTGGCCATCAATGCCGCTATGCGGGGAATTGTACCGCTAAAAGCGGCTTCCTGCCAAAGTTGAGGAACAGCCGAAAAAATATGCTCGATTTCGTTGCTCAGCGGCGTTGATGGACCAATGATACGAAACGCCTCCTTATGTTCAATACGATAACTAAGTTCGTCAGTCCCTTTCACACTGATCGTAAAAGAAATGGGCGGATAGGATTTTACCGCTGCTCCGCCACCTTTTACCAGTGATGGGGCGATTCCGTGAACCGATCGAAACGCTTGATTGAACGCAGTAGGGGAGCTATATCCGTATTTCAGCGCGACTTCGATAATTTTGGTATCCCCCTGTAAGTCTACAGCCGCTAATGACATTCTGTGCCTGCGGATATATCCGGGCAGCGGAATGCCAGCCATATAGGTAAACATTCGCTGATAGTGATAAGCGGAACAGCAGGCGAGCTTTTCCAGTCTGTATAGTTTATTGCTTCTGTCAGATGTTTTTCCAAATAGTTTATGGTGCTGTTAAGCCTTTGGATCAATTCCATTTTTTCTCCTGTCTGAATTGCAGATCTGCTGCACATCGGTGTATACAATTAACTCTTGCTATATTATAACTCGGCCGCCTTTTATTTTCCTCTCATTTTTTGCGCCAAAACGAGAGGAAAACAGGTCGCTGTCAATATGGCGACCTGTCAAAGTATCATTATTGGCGCTTTATTTTACCTCATCCAATGCGGTTCGCATGCTGCTGACAAAGGATCGGATAGGTTCATTGGCGTTATTCCCATATTGGGCAATCAGTTTCACAATAGCGGAGCCGACGATCACACCGTCTGAATAAGATGCGATTTCTGCCGCCTGTTCCGGTTTAGAGATGCCGAATCCTACGGCAATCGGAACATTTGCGGCGGATTTGGCGGCTGCAACCGTTTTTTGCAATTCTCGGCTGATCTGGCTGCGAACACCGGTAACACCTAAGGAGGATACGCAGTAGACAAAGCCCTCCGCTTCTTTAGCAATCATTTCGATACGGCTACCGGAGGTGGGCGCGATCAGAGAAATAAAAGCCAAGCCATTCTGACGGCAGGCTGCTGAAAATTCTTCTTTTTCCTCGTAAGGTACATCAGGCAGAATAATGCCGTCCATGCCCGCTTCCGCTGCTTTTTTCAGAAAACGGTCGGTGCCATAGGAAAAGACCACATTTGCGTAGGTCATAAATACCATCGGAATTGTAATCTTGGTACGTACCCGTTTTACCATTTCGAAAACATGATCGGTTGTAATGCCGTTTTTCAATGCCCGAAGGTTGGCTTCCTGAATTACAGGTCCCTCTGCAGTTGGGTCAGAGAAGGGGATTCCCAACTCAATCAGGTCGGTGCCGGAATCCGCCATCGTTTGGATAAAGCTTTCAGTGGCATTCAGATCGGGATCCCCACAGGTGATAAATGAAATGAACGCCTTTCGGTTATTAAATGCAGATTGAATTCTGTTCATTCTGAAATATCCTCCCCTCTGTAACGGGCAATGGCGGCGCAGTCTTTGTCGCCTCTGCCTGACAGGTTAACTACAATAATTTGATTTTTATCCATAGTGGGTGCCAGCTTCAGGGCATATGCAACGGCATGAGAGCTTTCGATAGCAGGAATAATTCCCTCAGTTTTGGAGAGATATTCAAAAGCGTTTACCGCTTCGTCATCGGTGATTGCCACATATTCTGCTCTGCCGATGTCATGAAGATAGGCGTGCTCCGGACCGACCCCCGGATAATCCAGCCCTGCGGAAATAGAATATACAGGCGCGATCTGTCCGTATTCATTCTGGCAGAAGTAGGATTTCATACCGTGGAAAATTCCCAGTCTGCCGGTATTAATGGTGGCGGCGGTTTCAAAGGTGTGTATACCTCGCCCGGCACCCTCACAGCCGATAAGCTTTACCGATCGATTCGGAATAAAGTGATAAAAAGCGCCGATGGCATTAGAGCCGCCCCCTACGCAGGCAAGTACCGCATCGGGCAATCGTCCTTCTGCCGCCAAAATCTGCTCCTTGATTTCCTTGGAGATAACTGCCTGAAAATCCCGTACAATAGTGGGAAAAGGGTGCGGACCCATCACTGAGCCTAAGCAATAATGAGTGTCGGAGATTCTGGTAGTCCATTCGCGCATGGCTTCGGAAACAGCATCCTTGAGGGTCGCGGTGCCGGTAGTGACCGGTACTACCAGAGCGCCCAGCAGTTTCATCCGATAGACATTCAGAGCCTGACGTTTGGTATCCTCCTCGCCCATAAAAATGACGCATTCCATTCCCATGAGCGCCGCGGCAGTAGCGGTGGCAACGCCGTGCTGGCCCGCTCCGGTTTCCGCAATCAGGCGGGTTTTGCCCATTTTCTTTGCCAGCAGTGCCTGTCCCAATACATTGTTGATCTTATGTGCGCCAGTGTGGTTTAAATCCTCTCGCTTCAAATAAATTTTCGCGCCGCTTAACTGCGCGGTCATTTTTTTTGCATAATAAAGGCGGGAGGGTCTTCCGGCATAGTCATTTAAAAGCGCGGTAAGCTCGCGGTTAAACTGCTCATCGTTCTTGTAAAAATTGTACGCATCTTCCAGTTCATTAACGGCATTCATTAAGGTTTCAGGAATATACTGTCCTCCGTGAGTGCCGAATCTTCCCTTTGACATGTTATTACTCCTTTTATTTTTTTATTGAATTGAGTTTTTGGTAAAATGGCGGACCGCCCTGACGGCTGAGATCATTTTATACCGATCCTTCAGACGGTCGGTTTCAATCCCCGAACTTAAGTCCACTGCTTCCGGTGAGAGCAGAGTTAGTGCGTCGGGAATGGTTTCAGGCGTCAATCCACCGGCTAAAATATAGGGGCGATTGATCGAGGTCAGCAGCTTCCAGTCGAAGGAACGGCCGCTGCCCATACCGCCGTCCAGCAGAATTCGGTCTGCACTGCTGCCTGCCGCTTTTTCAAGATCGAGTGAAGAAGTGATCTTGAATGCCTTCCAGATAGGGATGCCGGGCAGTTTCCGGCGCAGCGTCGCAATATAAGTCTCGTCCTCATGTCCATGCAGTTGAACGATTTTTATGCAGCCGGACTGAACCAATGCTGCGATCTGTTCCGGTTGGCTGTCTGCAAATACACCAACCGTTTGAATTTTTGGATCAATTCGTTCTCGCAGCGTCATAGCAAATTCCGGACTGATGTTGCGGTGGCTGGGGGGATAAAAGACGAAACCGGCGTAATCCGGCAGTGCCTCGTTTACATAATCTGCGTCGCACAACCGAAACAGTCCGCATAGTTTGATTTGTATGCCTTCGGAGCTATTTGCGTTGTTGATTGAATCGTAAGCATTCATAGCGTTGCCTTCTTAAATTCCGCAAGTCGGGCAGCGGGGTCGGCTGATTTCATGAGCGCCTCCCCGATTAACAGGGCGTAAGCGCCCATTTTCTTCATGTATACGGCGTCTTCAGGCGTGCGAATCCCCGATTCCGCTACAAAAAGGACGTTTTTAGGGATCAGCGTGCGAAGGGAAGCGGTAGTCTCAAGATTGACTGAAAAATTTTTCAGATTACGGTTGTTGATTCCGATCAGATTTGCGCCTGAAGAAACAGCTTGCTTGATCTCTTCTGCGGTGTGAGTTTCTACCAGTGCCGTCAGTCCCAATTGATGGGCAAGGGAAAGGAAGCGTTCAAGCGCGGCGCTGTCCAGTAGGGCGCATATCAGCAGTATAGCGTCCGCTCCCATACATTTGGCTTCATAAATTTGATATTCCGATACAGTAAAATCTTTGCGCAGCATGGGCAAACCAGTTAACTGTCTGACCTCTTTAAAAATATCATTCGATCCGAGGAACCATTTCGGTTCGGTAAGACAGGAGATGCAGTCAGCGCCGCCTATTTCATACGCTTTGGCGATCTGCCGGTAAGGGAAGTTTTCTGAGATAATGCCTTTGGAGGGAGAGGCTTTTTTCAGCTCGCAAATGAAGGATAGCCCTGACGACTTTCTGAGCGCATCTTCAAAGGGGTGGCTGTCGGCAGGCAGTTGCTCGGCGCGTTCTTTAATCAGCTTCAGCGGCAGGCGTTTTTCCGCTTCCTTTACACGGAATCTGGCATAGTCAGCCAGTTTATCCAAAATTGTAGTTTTTTCCATTCGCTTAGCCCAGTCGATTGGAGAGCTCGATCAGCGTATTCAGCTTGACTTCTGCTTTGCCGCTGTCAATCAACTCTGCCGCCAACGCTATTCCGCCTTCAATAGTATCGCTCTTGCCGGCAAGATACAGCGAGGCACCGGCGTTCATCAAAACGGCAGTACGCTTGGTGCCCCGTTCCTTCCCGGATAGGATCTCACGGGTGATGGCAGCGTTTTCCTCCGGTGTACCGCCCACGAGTTCTGTTTTGCTGCCTTTATCAAGACCGAGTTCAAGGGGGGATATCTCATAGGTTTCGAATTTATCACCGTCAAATTCGCATACCAGAGTAGTATCGCAGGGAGAGATTTCGTCTAAACCGCCCCCATAGACCGACATTCCCCGTTTGACGCCTAACTTCACGAGTACATGTGCCATCGGTTCTACCAAGGCAGGTGAATATACGCCTAACAACTGTATATTGGCGGAAGCGGGATTGGTCAGCGGACCAAGAATATTAAAGATGGTACGGATCCCCAGTTCCTTGCGTACAGGTCCAACATAGCGCATTGAAGCGTGAAAATTCTGCGCAAAAAGAAAGCAAATGCCTGCTTCTTTCAGCATTTTTAAACAGTTTTCAGGGGTTTGCTGAATTTTTACCCCCAGCGCTTCCAGGCAGTCGGCCGCGCCGCACTTAGAAGAGGCTGCCCGATTGCCGTGCTTGGCAACCTTTACACCGCCTGCCGCGATGACCAGAGAAGCGGTCGTGGAAATGTTGAAGGTATGAGCGCCGTCACCGCCCGTTCCGACGATTTCCAGAAGATCGGAATAACCGTGATGAACCTGTGTGGCGTGGGCACGCATGGCGGCTGCGCTGGCTGTAATTTCATCAATGGTTTCGCCTTTGGTAGAGAGAGCGGCAAGATATGCGGCGGTCTGAACTTGTGAGGT
>CAZMTU010000054.1:0-15367 GCA_964569225.1 uncultured Lachnospiraceae bacterium
CAAAAATCTTGTAAAAAACGCAAAGTCATATGTGCTTTTGGGGCTTACAATCATTGCATCGGGAGCGCTTGTCACGGCGGCGATAATTAAATTCGTGCCGGGCATGGATCATGCCATGTCGGTGGGTCTTTTATCCGGTGCGCTCACAAGCACCCCGGCATTTGCCGCTGCACAGGAGGCGGTCGGCACTGAGCTTGCAACCCATGTCGCAGTAGGTCGGGCCATAGCCTACCCGGTCGGAGTTATAGGCGTGGTGCTTTTTGTGCAGCTCATACCCAAGCTGCTGAAGGTTGATATTGCCAAAGAAAGAGAGAGCTTTGTCGCAGCCAATACCGTTACCGTAAAACCAATCACTCGAAAGCTGATAAAGCTGGATCCGCTTGATTTCTTCCCCTTTTTCTTGGCGGTGGCGGTCGGCGTGGTGATCGGATCAATCAAAATCCCGGGTATTAATTTTTCATTAGGAACTTCCGGGGGGACGCTGGTTGCCGGTTTGCTGTTCGGTCATTTTGGGCACATTGGTCCGATTGACTGCTCGGTTGGCAAGAGCAATCTGAACTTTTTCAGAGAATTGGGGTTAGTCTTTTTCTTGATCGGCGCGGGGGTTCCCGGAGGCGTTCGGTTTATAGACAATTTGAAGCTGTCCTATTTCTTCTATGGAATTCTGTTGACTACTATTCCAATGGTTGTCGGCTTCCTGCTAGCCAAATACGTATTCAAGCTGAGCATCTTTAATAATTTAGGTTCGATTACCGGCGGTATGACCAGTACACCTGCACTGGGGGCACTTATCGCTACTGCCGGAACTGATGAGGTGGCATCCGCTTATGCCGCAACTTATCCGGTTGCGTTAGTGGCAGTGGTACTGGCGGCAAAGATTCTTATCATGGCGGCATAACTCCGTTATAAATGGTTTGTAAAATGAAAGGAGAAGCAACATGCAGATGCGTTCTGTGTCTATGCTGACTGTTCAGCGTCTGCCGGGTTATCTGCATTTTCTGAAAAGCCTGTCTGTGGATGAAATGCCGAATGTGTCTTCTACGGTGATTGCAGATGCGCTGGGACTTAATGATGTGCAGGTGCGGAAGGATCTGGCGGCAGTCAGCAGCGGCGGCAGGCCTAAGGTAGGCTATATAACCGCTGAACTCATTCACGACATTGAGCTTTTCTTAGGGTATCATAATACCAACAGCGCTATATTGGTGGGCGTAGGCAATCTGGGACACGCCCTGATGAGCTATGCGGGCTTTTCCGAATATGGCCTTCATATTGTGGCGGGATTTGACAGCAATCCGGCGATGATCGGCTGCGATGTTAAGGGCAAGCCGGTATATGCAATGGAAGAACTGAAAGATTTTTGTCGCAGGGAGGCTATTCGAATGGCGATTCTGACTGTTCCGGCTGATCAGGCACAAATGGTGTGTGACAGGCTGCTTGAGTGCGGTATATTGGCGATTTGGAACTTTGCTTCGGCGCATTTGCAGGTACCGAAAAATGTTTTGGTCCGTCACGAAAATATGGCATGTTCTTTAGCGTTGCTTTCTAACCATTTAGCAGAGGCCTTACAGTCAGAAAATGAAAATTCGGACTCATCCGATAGTTCTGATAATATGTAAGCTGAAATGCCCGGAAAAAGCCTTCGGCTTTTTCCGGAATGCAGGTTTTGCGGCTTTCATGTCAGAATGAAAGAAAATTGTTGTGGATTTGCTTTGCAAAGTACAAAAAAACATCGCCGTATGGCGGAAAGGCGTGGTCATAACTATGGCAGCATACAAAGATTTATCCAAAGCGGAATTGCTGGAGCTGAAAAAACAGCTAAGCGCACTTTACAAAGAGTATCAGGCGAAGGATTTGAAACTGAATATGGCAAGAGGAAAGCCATCGGTAGAGCAGCTCAATCTGTCCATGGGAATGATGGATGTTCTGAACGGAGAAACCGATCTCACTTGTGAGGATGGAACCGACTGCCGTAACTACGGTGTGTTGGACGGTATTGCTGAGGCAAAGGAATTGCTGGGCGATATGATGGAGGTAGCTCCTTCAAATATTATTATTTACGGCAATTCCAGCCTGAATGTAATGTACGACACTATTTCCCGCAGCGTTACCCACGGCGTCATGGGAAATACGCCGTGGTGCAAGCTGGAGAAGGTAAAATTTCTTTGTCCGGTGCCCGGCTATGACCGACATTTCAGCATCACCGAATATTTCGGGATTGAAATGATCAACGTACCTATGACACCTACCGGTCCGGACATGGACATGGTAGAACAGCTTGTAGCTTCGGATGAAGCCATCAAGGGAATTTGGTGCGTACCGAAATATTCTAATCCGCAGGGGTATTCTTACTCTGATCAGACGGTACGGAGAATGGCACGGCTGAAGCCTGCCGCAAAGGATTTTAGAATTTATTGGGATAACGCTTACTGTGTGCATCATCTTTACGATGAGGATCAGGATCATGTGGTGGAAATTCTCGCTGAATGCAAACGGGCGGGCAATCCGGATATGGTCTATAAATTCTCTTCTACCTCTAAGATCAGCTTCCCCGGTTCGGGAATTGCCGCTATCGCAGCGTCACCTAACAATTTAGAGGATATAAAAAAGCAGCTTGCCTATCAGACTATCGGACATGACAAGGTGAATCAGCTTCGGCATGTGCGTTTCTTTGGGAATATCCACGGGATTGTGGAACACATGCGCAAGCATGCCGATATACTGCGTCCGAAGTTTGAATTGGTAGAAGCAATTTTGGAACGGGAGCTGGGTGGCTTGGAAATCGGAAGTTGGACCTGTCCAAAGGGCGGCTATTTTATTTCCTTTGATTCGCTGCCCGGCTGCGCCAAGAATATTGTAGCCAAATGCAAAAAGGCTGGAGTGATTATGACCGGCGCCGGCGCAACTTATCCTTACGGAAAGGATCCGCAGGACAGTAATATTCGAATCGCTCCTTCTTATCCGCCCTTGGCTGATCTTGAGCAAGCCGCTGAAATTTTTGCGCTGAGCGTTAAACTGTGCAGTATTGACTATTATCTGGAAATGATGGGTGAATAATTATCTATGGGGCTGTTGCAAATAGCTTTTTTGCGACAGCCCCGCACTCAATCGTTACTGTTCTTGGCTTGTTTTTGGGACAAAAATGACGGATTTTTTGCTGAATCAAACGTATTTAGGGGTCTGCATTGAAAACGCGGTACCCCGATGCTTTGGCGGACGGCAAAATATATTGCTTTTTTTATATAAGAATATGCTTTTTTTACATTTTACTTTCAGGCATTGATATGATTTAATAATATAGATAAAGTGTCTGATTTGCTTGTAAATTTGCCTGAAATATTTGTTGGAATTTTGGAATGAGCATCGGACTTGGCAGTGTGTCTGCTCTATAGTGAATGAAAGGAAACCGTATATGTATCAGATTATCAAAAAAGAGCTCCTGAATCCAACGGTTATGAGGATGGAAATTTTCGCGCCCCGTGTGGCAAAAAAGGCGGAACCCGGACAATTTATTATTCTTCGGGTCGATGAGGAGGGGGAACGTATTCCACTGACTATTGCCGGATACGACCGGGAAGCAGGAACTGTATCCATTATCTTCCAAATCGTAGGCGCAACTACATACAGACTTTCCCAGAAGGCGGCGGGGGAAGCTATTCAGGATTTTGTAGGCCCTTTGGGCAATGCTACTGAGATAGATGGATTGAAAAAAGTGGCCGTGGTAGGCGGCGGCGTAGGCTGTGCCATTGCGCTGCCAGTGGCGCAGAAGCTTCATGAGGTGGGTTGTGAAGTAGATTCCTTCATTGGCTTCCGCAATAAGGATCTGGTAATTCTGGAAGATGAATTCAGAGCCGCTTCCGCTAATCTTACTATTATGACCGATGACGGCAGCTATGGCAGACAGGGGGTGGTTACAGTTCCGCTGAAGGAGGCCATTGAAGCCGGCAAGCAATATGATGAAGTAATTACCATTGGCCCGCTGATTATGATGAAATTTGTGGTCGCTACCACAAAGCCTTTCGGTATTAAGACAGTGGTATCCATGAATCCCATTATGATCGACGGTACCGGCATGTGCGGTGGCTGCCGGCTGACGGTAGGCGGAAAAACCAAATTTGCCTGTGTGGATGGGCCTGATTTTGATGGTTTTGAAGTGGATTTTGATGAAGCCATGTCCCGAGGGACTGCCTATCGTGATTTTGAAAAACACGCATATGAACGTGCCTGCAATCTCTTTCAGAAGGAGGTAAAGTAAAATGCCTAATATGAGAAATACAAAAAACGCTATGCCTTCTCAAGAAGCTGCCGTTCGGGCGCGTAATTTTGAAGAGGTTGCTACCGGTTATACGGAAGAACTGGCATTGGATGAAGCTCAGCGCTGTCTGAATTGCAGGAATCCTTTGTGTGTCAGCGGATGTCCGGTCAGCGTGCCGATTCCGCAGTTTATTACTAAAATTAAGGAAGGCGATTTTGAGGGCGCTTATCAGGTTATTTCCCTCACTTCCTCGTTGCCGGCAGTCTGTGGACGGGTATGTCCTCAAGAAACGCAGTGCGAATCGAAGTGTATTCGCGGTATCAAAGGAGAGAGCGTTGCCATCGGACGGTTGGAACGCTTTGCTGCCGATTATCATAATGCTCATGCTGCCGAGGCGCCGATGAAGCCTTCGCCTAACGGACATAGAGTAGCGGTGGTTGGTTCCGGTCCCGCAGGTCTTACCTGTGCGGGAGATTTGGCGAAAAAGGGTTATGATGTGACGGTGTTTGAGGCGCTTCATTTGGCGGGCGGAGTGCTGGTTTACGGTATTCCCGAATTCCGTCTGCCGAAAGCCATTGTGCAGAAGGAAGTAGATACGCTAAAGGAACTGGGTGTCCATATAGAAACCAATACCGTGGTGGGCAAAACACTGACAGTTGACGAATTGATGGAAGAGATGGGCTTTGAAGCTGTCTTTATTGGTTCAGGCGCCGGGCTGCCCCGATTTATGGGGATTCCCGGGGAATCGCTGAAGGGCGTATATTCTGCCAATGAGTTCCTTACCCGCAGCAATCTGATGAAAGCGTATAAAGAAGATTCTGAAACGCCTGTTTTCAGAGGCAGAAAGGTTGCGGTTGTGGGAGGCGGCAACGTGGCGATGGATGCTGCCAGAACGGCGCTACGTTTGGGGGCTGAAGAAGTATCGATTGTCTACCGTCGGTCGCTGGAGGAGCTGCCTGCCCGTAAGGAAGAAGTGGAGCATGCGATGGAGGAAGGCATTGTTTTCCGCCTTCTAAACAATCCGGTGGAGATTGTGGGCTATGAGAATACCGATGACAAGCGGGATCCGAAAAACGGCTGTGTCATCGGTATGAAATGTATCAAAATGGAATTGGGAGCGCCAGACGCTTCGGGCAGGCGATCCCCTGTGGAGATTCCGGGCAGCGAATTCCTGCTGGATGTTGATTGCGTGATTATTGCCATCGGTACTTCGCCCAATCCCTTGATTAAATCAACTACAAAGGGACTGGAGGTTAATCGCAGAGGAGGCATTATTGTGGAAGATGCGACTGGTGCTACCACCAAGACAGGTGTTTACGCCGGCGGCGATGCGGTGACCGGCGCGGCGACAGTCATATTGGCGATGGGCGCAGGCAAAACGGCGGCCAAGGCTATTGATGAATATTTGAATTAAAAATGGGGGCGCTTCTTTAGAAAGCGCCCCTTAAAGCGCTTTTATAAACTTTTAAAGAAGCTGAACGCCGCATGAGGGATGGTTATTTCTTGAAATGAATTGATCTGTTTAATTAATAAAATGGACAATACAGAGATCTGATCTGTACAACAAGCTGTACAAAGTTATGATATGCTGCGGTTCAAAATTGAATTAATCAAACGCAGATGATTTGGCTGTCGTAAGCTGAATTGTTGCGGCGGGCAGGTGATGTTTTGGTCGGCATATTTATTTTGAAAGATTCTACTTGCGACAATCTAAGATAAAACGATATGCACCCAATAAAGGGTAGATTTCTCCTTTTTATTGGGTGCAGCTTTGATTGATTCTCTCAACTGCCGGGTGTCAAAGCGAAACCGGATGTCTGAATGTAAAAGCCATTGTTTGATATCTTTGATCTTCTATGCAATTCAATAAATTTCAAGCAGTTTTTCCGAAAATAAAATATTCCTTTTATATAGGGTTGTTAAAAATTCCACTTGCTTTTTTGATAAAGGAATGTTATAATATTCACGAAGATTTTTGATTGGAAAGGCGCCTTAAACCCGCGCGCTTTTCCAATGATTATAGATTTGTTTTAAGGGTACGGAGAGAGAGCATGGAAGAGTGCATTGCTGCTTTGATCGGACTTCCTTTCGGAATTGCCATTTTGCAGGCGCTTGTGAAAAAGGATATGCTTCGCAAGCTGATTACCTATATAGGAAGCGGACTTATTATTCTGACGGCGGTCGGCCTTGCGGTCGTTTGGTTTGCCGGCGGCGAAAGTGTGACCATTGAAGCGGTGCCCGCTTTTATCGGACATGCTATGCTGGCAGGAGAATTTTTTCTGCTGGGACTGATTATCTGGCTGTCTGTTAAATACAAGAAGTATTACGCCATTATCCTTTCGGCTGCGCAGACGCTGGCAGTGGCGTGGCTGGAGCTTTTCGGTGAAGGTTTGATGCCCGAAAAAGATCTCGCGCATGCCGCCTATCTCTATGTTGACCGATTGACGGTGCTCATGTGCCTCATCGTAGCGATAGTAGGCGGTCTGATCTGCATCTATGCCTCAGGCTATATGCGCGATTATCACCATCACCATACCGATGTAACCGATCGCCGTCCGTTTTTCTTTGCGATGCTTTATGTGTTTTTAGGCGCCATGTTTGGATTAGTGCTGTCATCCAATCTGATTTGGATTTATTTTTTCTGGGAAATCACCAGCGTAGTGTCTTTCCTGCTGATCGGCTATACCCGTACCGGGGAAGCAGCAAACAATTCATTCCGGGCACTTTGGATGAATCTGCTGGGCGGATTAGCTTTTGCGGGGGCAATTCTTTATGCCGCATTGCGGCTGGGGGTGGAAGGCTTGCAGCAGTTAACGGCGCTGGATAACAGGACTGCCGTGCTGCCGGTGCTGCTGCTTGCCTTTGCGGGACTGACAAAATCGGCGCAGTTTCCTTTTTCAAAATGGTTGCTGGGCGCTATGGTAGCGCCTACGCCTACCTCCGCGCTGCTGCACAGTGCTACCATGGTAAAAGCGGGGGTTTATCTGCTGCTTCGGCTGTCGCCTGCTATGGCGGGCAATGCCGCAGGAATTATGGTGCAGCTGATAGGTGGATTGACTTTCCTGGCGGCCAGCATGTTCGCCATCACGCAAAGCGACGGAAAAAAGGTGCTTGCATGGTCTACCGTATCAAATTTGGGGCTTATTGCCGCCTGTGCTGGAGTTGGCAGTGCGGAAACCGTTTGGTCAGGCGCCATTTTGCTGATCTATCATGCTATTTCCAAGGCGCTGCTTTTCCAGACTGTAGGTGCTGTAGAAAACGAGATAGGCAGCCGCAATATTGAAGATATGCACGGACTCTACCGCCGTCTGCCCGGACTTGCCAGCGCGCTGCTCATCGGCATCGCGGGTATGTTTCTTGCGCCTTTCGGGATGCTGATCGCCAAGTGGGAAGCGCTGACTTCCTTTATTACCGCTGGCGGCGTCAGTATGCTGCTGGTAGTGGCGGTCGCCTTCGGCAGCGCTACTACTATGGTTTATTGGACGCAGTGGCTGATGAAACTGCTTTCTATTCCGGCAGGCACCGAGCGGCAGAAAAATCATACGCCCGTTTCGGTTTGGGTGTCCTTGATTATACATATTTTATTGATGCTGCTGCTCTGCGCAGGTTATCCGCTTTTCTCCGAGTATTTTATTACCCCTATGCTGCGTGATATCGGCTTTCTGGAAGCGCATCAACTGCTTTCACTGGCAGACCGCACCGTAATGGTGGGGTTGCTGGCTGCCATTTTCCTGATTCCCGCCATTGGTTGGAAGCTCTCTCGAAAAACTCATTTTGAAAAAAGCAAGCTGTACATGTCGGGAATCAATCGGGGCGATCACCGCCATTTTACCGATTCTTACAGACAGCCGAAAAAAATGTATTTTGCAAACTGGTATCTGACCGATGTGTTCGGTGAAGAGAAGCTTCTGAATCCGGTGATGCTGGCTGCTGTTTTCTGCATTCTCTGCTGTCTGGCCGGTTCGATCGGAGGTGCCTTTTGATGGTTTACCTGATTCGCATCATATGCATGCTTTTCTATGTTCTGTTGGCGCCTTTTTTGGGCGCAATGCTCAGCGGATTTGACCGCAAGCTGACTGCCCGCATGCAGGGCAGGCAAGGACCTTCTGTGTGGCAGCCCTTCTATGATTTTGATAAGCTGCTGCATAAGCAGACCTTTGAGGTAAGCCGATATCAGTTCGTATTGCTTCTTTCTTTTTTGATTTTAGTAATTTGTACAGGCGCGCTCTTTTTTGGTGGGTTTGACTTGCTGCTGATTTTTTTCATGTTGACCACCGCATGCATGTTTTTTGTGCTGGCGGCAACTGTCACTAATTCACCTTATGCTCAACTGGGCGCACAGCGGGAACTGATTCAGATGCTTTCCTATGAGCCTATGATTTTGCTGACTGCAGTAGGTTTCTACATGGCAATTGGCTCTTTTAAAAGTATGGATGCCTTTTCAGCGGATCAGCCGGCGATTATAAAGCTGCCGGGTGTGTTTATCGGACTGGTGTTTGTGCTGACCATTAAGCTGCGCAAATCCCCCTTTGATCTTTCCACCTCTCACCATGCGCATCAGGAACTGGTGAAGGGAATCAATACCGAATATTCGGGCCGAATGTTTGCTATGGTCGAACTGGCGCACTGGTATGAAACCATTTTCCTATTAGGCTTGGTGGGACTTTTCTTTGTATCGGATGACTGGTGGAGCGTTCCGCTGGCGCTGCTTGTCTGCGCTGCGGTATGGTTTTTGGAAATTCTCATTGATAATTCCAGCGCGAGAGTAAAATGGAACGCCATGCTTTCCTCCGCGTGGGGGGTGACAGTGGTCTGCGGACTGCTGAATTTGCTGATTCTTGAACTAATTAAGTGAAGCAAAAAATATTTTTAAAATTGATATTCAGAAGCGATGCTTTGAAACGGTTGAAATATGCTGCCGTGAAAGGATAAACGAGCGATGGGAAAACAGTATAAATCCCCGTGGGTCATGCATTATGATGGTACCAGTTGTAACGGTTGTGACATTGAAGTGCTGGCGAGTCTGACGCCCCTATATGATCTGGAACGCTTCGGCGTCATCAATACCGGCGATCCACGTCAGGCGGATATTCTTCTGATTACAGGCGGGGTGAATTATCTGAACGAACCGGTTGTCAGACAGATTTATGAGCAAATGCCTCAGCCGAAGGTAGTGGTTGCCATTGGCATTTGTGCCTGCAATGGCGGGGTGTTTAAAGAATGCTACAATATTAAGGGCGGGGTAGATACGACTATTCCGGTGGATATTTATGTGCCCGGCTGTGCAGCCCGCCCCGAATCAATTATTGACGGCGTTAAACAAGCCATTGAACTTCTGCATAATCGCTCTGAAACGCCGAATGGAAGGGAGTTAGGGCGATGAGAGAAGCATATGAACCGATTCAGATCGGACCGGTCGTATTAAGACAGTATTTGACGCAGGCAAAGGAGGAGGGTTGCCGATTAGTGCAGGCGCATGCGTGCAGTACGCCGGAGGGCTATCTGCTGGTTTATTCGGTTGCAAAGGAATACGAGATTTATCATTATGAAATGCACATATCGGTAGAGACGGTAGTGGAGAGCGTCAGCGACATTTTTCCATCTGCGCAACTGTATGAGCAGGAAATGAACGAGCTTTTTGGCGTAAAGATCAGTAATCAGACAGATGATCCGTCGGTAAAGCTCTATCATCTGCCTAAAACTGCCCCTATGAAATAAATTTTTGTCTTTTCAATGCTGGGTATGCCGCCGAAGGCGGCATGAAAGGATTATTATGAGCGAAAGAACCATTGTGCCCTACGGTCCTCAGCATCCGGTTTTTCCGGAGCCTATTCATCTGGATTTGGTGCTGGAGGACGAGAAGGTAATAGAAGCTGTTCCTTCCTTCGGGTTTGTTCACCGAGGGCTGGAGGGGCTGGCAAAAAAACGTGATTTTAACGATTATCTTTATGTGATTGAACGGATCTGTGGCATTTGCAGCTTTATGCATGGTGTGGGATACTGCGAGGCAGCTGAATCTATAATGAAGGTGGAAATTCCGAATCGTGCCAAATATCTTCGTACCGTTTGGTGTGAGTTGTCCCGGCTGCACAGTCACCTGCTTTGGCTGGGTCTGTTGGCGGATGCCTTTGGCTTTGAAGCACTCTTTATGCAGTGCTGGCGGCTGCGCGAGAAGATTCTCGACATGCTGGAAGCCTCTACTGGCGGACGGCTGATTTTTTCGGTAAACCGGATTGGTGGCGTAGCACGGGATATGGACAGCGGCATGCTGCATTCCTTTGTGTCGCAGCTAAGCGATATGGAAAAAGATCTGCGTAAAATGACCCGCGTTTTTCTCACCGACCGCACGGTGCTTTCCCGCCTTCAGGGCGTAGGAATTTTGACCAAGGAAAATGCCCTGCTGTATGGTGCTGTCGGTCCGCTTTTGCGGGCAAGCGGCACTGCACTGGATATGCGTAAGCTGGGCTATGAAGCTTACGGCGAGCTGGATTTTGAAATTATAACTTCCAATGAAGGCGATAGTCTTGGTAGGTGCCGGGTTCGGATTGAAGAAATTTTTCAGTCTATTGACCTGATTCGTCAGGCGGTTTCCAAAATTCCAAACGGTGAGATTTGCACACCGGTGAAGGGCACGCCTAAAGGGGAGGCTATGATTCGGGTGGAGCAGCCCAGAGGAGAAGCGGTTTATTATATGAAAGCCAATGGCACCAAAAATTTAGAGCGTTTTCGGGTGAGAACTCCTACCTTCACTAATATCTACACATTGCTGAAAATTCTGCCCGGCGCGCAGCTTGCGGATGTTCCGCTGCTGATCCTGACCATTGATCCCTGTGTCAGCTGTACCGAACGCTGAATTCCATGACAGGAGGAACAGTAAAGCAATGGCAGGAATTTTGAAATTCAGCATGATTGCGCTGAAAAATCTATTTTCGAAGCCAGTTACCCGGAATTATCCGGAGCTTTCGGCTAAATCGAATTCGGCTTCCCGCGGCTCTGTGCAGATTGACATAGAGCAGTGTGTGTTCTGCGGACTTTGTATGCGACGTTGCCCGTCGGAAGCCATTACGGTGGACCGTACGCAAAAAACTTGGGCGATTCAGCGAATGGGTTGTGTGCAATGCGCGGACTGCGTGTCTAACTGCCCTAAAAAATGTCTTTCTATGAACCCTCGCTATACTCCGCCATCTTCCGTGAAAACGGTAGATACCTATCAAAAGGAACAGCCCGTGCCTACACCTGATGGGATGGTGGCTGATAAGAAGCCTGATACGGCGCTGTTGATGGATATGACGGGCTGTGTTCTCTGCGGACTTTGCGTCAGGCAATGTCCTGTGGGAGCGATTCAAGTAGATCGGGCGACTAAAACATGGACGATTGACCGTTCAGCATGTCTGCTCTGCGGAGCCTGCGCGCAGCGATGTCCTAAAAAATGCTTGCGGCTTGGACAGGCATCCGAAGCTACTATTCAAACTTCGGTATATACCAAAGCATGTGCGGCGCCTTCAGCAATGCCTTCCCCCGCGAAGGAAGCTTCAGCAAAGCCAACCGCTAAGGAAGAACTGCCGCAAAAGGCGGTGCGCATGCTTCATATGGATATGACGGCCTGTGTTTTGTGCGGACTTTGCGTTAAGCAGTGTCCGGTAGGGGCGATTACGGTAGACAGAACCGCCAAAACATGGACAATTGTTCGTTCGGAATGTCTGCTTTGCGGTATTTGCGCTCAGCGTTGCCCGAAAAAATGCTTGGAAGTGAAAGAAGCTTCTGAGGCTGATCTGTCTATTTCTGCATATACCAAGGTGGAGGAATCTGTATCTTCCGCTGCGCATATTGCTTTGGACTCGCTGGACACTAAGCCGGAAGCTTCTGAGAAGCTGCTAATCGCCATCGAAAGCTGCGTACTTTGCGGACTGTGCGCTAAGCAGTGTCCGGTGAATGCCATCACAGTAGACAGGACTGCCAGAACATGGACGGTTAAGCGTTCTGATTGTCTGCTTTGCGGTGCCTGTGTTCAGCGCTGTCCGAAGAAATGCTTGGAAATTGGGCAGAATGCGGAAACGGAACAGGTTTCTACATTTGCAAAAGGTACAGCTGCGGCAGCGGACGTTCAATCCATATCTGCTGTTTCCGACGCTAAACCGGCTGTTAAATCGGAAGCGCCCAAAACCCTGCATATCGGAATCGAGAGCTGTGTGCTCTGCGGACTGTGCGCCAAGCAGTGTCCGGTGAATGCCATCACAGTGGATAGGGCAGCTAAAACGTGGACGGTTGACCGATCCGCTTGCTTGCTTTGCGGAACCTGCGTTCAACGCTGTCCAAAGAAGTGTTTGGGGATGGGACAGGCTTCGGAGGCAACTTTGCAGATCTCTGTATATACGAAATCATGAAATACTTGAGGAACGCCGGTTTAATTTTTATTTATAATTTGAGCAGTAGACTGCGAAAAAGAAAATGGACGGGACTAAGGAGAGCGAAAACTACTATATTTTATACGGTTTCACCCGCCCGATGTAAATAAAATTATTTTTTCGCAGCAAAATATTCATTGAAGCGGCGGTTCCTTAGAGCTGTCTGAATAGTTGATAAGTACATGATTCACCCGGCCGTTAGGTCGGAAACTGAAAAGGACGAAGGATAAAGTTGAATGCTTTCTATGCGATCAGACTGACGGTTACCGGTCTGGTGCAGGGCGTTGGATACCGCCCTTTTGTCAGGCGGGAAGCACTGAAGCGCTCGATCTGCGGTTATGTGCGGAACAGCGGCGGCGGCGTTTGTATCTACGCCTGCGGATGCAGAGAGGCACTGGACAGCTTTGTTCAGTGCCTTCTGACTTCGCCGCCTGCCGGAACAGTTTACACCGATTTTCAGCAGACCGACGCTTCGTGTTTGCCAATGGAAGGGTTTGATGTTATGCACAGCAGCACCGCTTCGCTGCTGCCGATGGCGTCGCCCGATATAGCGCCCTGTTCTAATTGTGAAAAGGAACTGTTTGATCCTCAAAACCGACGTTTTCGTTATCCCTTTATCAGCTGCGCGCAGTGCGGTCCGCGTTTTTCGGTACAAACCGCGCTCCCTTATGATCGGCAGCGGACAACGATGGCGGATTTTTCCCTCTGTGCGCCGTGTTTGACCGAGTATAGCGCGACGGAGGGGCGGCGCAGCTATGCCCAAACGCAGGCTTGCCCTGATTGCGGTCCTAAGCTGATCTATCAGGCGCCTGACGGACGGATTCTGACCGCCGATGAAGCGCTGAGTGCCTGTATAGCACAGCTTGCGGATGGAAATATTGCCGCCGTAAAAAATATCGGGGGCTTTCATTTGGCGTGCAAGGCAGATAATGAAGCTGCTGTGCTTGCGATTCGAAGGATCAAAGGGCGAGAGAAAAAGCCCTTTGCGTTGCTTTTCCCCGATCTTACCACTGTAAAAAAAGTTGCGGAGGTATCCGATGCCGAAGAAGCGCTGCTGATCTCATCCGCCCGTCCCATTGTTTTATTGAAACGAAAGCGAAGGATCAATAAAAACAAAAGTGAATTTAGCAGCGCGTGTGAATTTTATGAGGACACTGGAAAAATTGCGCCGTCGGTATGCTCAAATAGCCGGTATATCGGCGTTATGCTGCCAGCCAGTCCTCTTCAAATGCTTTTATCAAATGCATTGGGCATTTTAGTGATGACCAGTGCCAATTCCTCAGGCGCACCGCTTTGCGTGGATGCGAAAGAGTTGACGTCATGGCTGCCCGCATCGGTAGGAGTATTGGATAATGACCGCCCTATTGCGGCGGCGCAGGATGACTCGCTTTGCTTTGTTGAAAATGGAAAAACGCTTTTTCTTCGAAGAGCCAGAGGCTATGCGCCTCTGCCGATCAGGTTGAAACTTTCTGCAAATGTTCTTTCGAGCCATTCAAATTTGCTTACGTTAAACCTACTTGCGGTGGGGGGCGATCTGAAAGCGGTATTTGCGCTTACGAGGAGGGATTATGTTTATCTGTCGCCTTATATAGGCGATTTAGAGGAGGAACAGACAGCAAAACGCTGGCAGACTATGCTGGCGCATATGAGCGGGCTTTTAGGAATTGTCCCCACCTTGGCGGTATGTGATCTTCATCCCGGCTATTTTTCAGTTCAAATAGCGCAAAAGCAAGTTAATTCGATGAAAAATCGGATGCCGGCGGGCAAAAAACTTATAAAAGTGCAGCATCATCATGCCCATATTGCTTCGGTCATGGCGGAGCATGGACTTACCGAACTGTTGGGCTTCGCGTTTGACGGGACCGGTTACGGAAGCGATGGATCGATATGGGGCGGGGAACTGCTTTACTGCAAGGAAGCGTCCTTTGAACGGCTGATGTATTTGAAACCGTTGCCGCTGATCGGTGGGGATGATGGGGCAAAGGACTGCCGCCGTTGTGCAGGCACCTTCCTGTTGGCGGCTGGAAAAGCACCTTGGAACGAAAGCTCCAAGCTATGGAGAGCGGCACTGTCGGCTGACGTAAATCAGGTATATACCTCCTCCATGGGACGGCTCTTTGACGCGGCGGCTTCGATCTTAAATATTTGTCAATACAACGATTACGAGGGACAGGCCGCTATGCTGCTGGAGCAGACGGCGGAAGATTGGCAGGAGGAAGGCGGCAAAGCGGTTGGACTCGAGCTGCCTGCGGAAGGGACCGTTTGGCGGAGCGATCTGTTGCTGCTGGAATTGAATGAAAAAAAGTGTCAAGGCTTGCCGATAGGCGGGCTGGCGTTAGGCTTTCATCTTGCCATTGCGGATGCAGTGATAAAAGCGGCTTTAAATTGCAGCGAAAAAATCGGGTGCGGCCAGATCGGGCTGTCCGGTGGAGTGTTTGCCAATCGTTTGCTGTTGAAGACCTGTATAGAAGGACTGACGGCGAAAGGGTTATCAGTCTATATCAATGAGCAGGTGCCTGCGGGCGATGGCGGACTGGCGTTGGGGCAGGTTTATTTGGCGGCGGTTGGGACCGTTTGTTGAGATTCGGAAAGGCGGATAGATTATGTGTGTAGCAATTCCCGGAAAGGTAGTCGCCTTGAAGGAAAATTGGGCGACGGTGGATTTTGAAGGCAACAGTGTGCAGGCAAGAACCGGATTAGTGCCGGTGAA
>CAZMTU010000055.1:0-15347 GCA_964569225.1 uncultured Lachnospiraceae bacterium
ATACCGAAGCAACGCTGATCAAATTTTTAAAGGAAATGGGGATCGGCCGACCCTCCACCTATGCGCCCACTATTTCTACAATTATTTCAAGAGAATATGTAAAGCGGGAAGGAAAAGCGCTGGTTCCCACTCAATTAGGCGAAGCAACTACCAAGCTGATGATCGAGAATTTTCCTGAAATTGTCGATTATAAATTCACTGCACAAATGGAGAGCAGTCTGGATGAAATTGCTCACGGCAACACCACCATGCGGAATGTGCTGGACGAATTTTACGGTCAATTCAGCCGTTCTTTGAACAAAGCTACCGAAGAAGCAGCTAAACAGACAGTGGAAATCCCGCCGGAAGAAACCGATCTCATATGTGAAAACTGCGGCGTTAAAATGATCGTCAAAACCGGTCGGTTCGGTAAATTCGCTGCCTGCCCCAATTATCCCGCCTGCAAAAATACTAAGCCGTTGGATAAAGACGGTAAGCCCAAACCCCAAAATGACAGTCTTCCCGAACCAACCGACATGGTTTGTGAAAAATGCGGCGCTCCCATTGTCAAACGTACAGGCAGATACGGCAGCTTTTTTGCCTGCTCCAATTACCCTACCTGCAAATTTACTATCAAAATTCAAAATGAGATCGGAGTTTCCTGCCCGCTGTGTCATAGTCCGATTGTCAGTAAACGCGCCAAAAACCGGATGATCTTTTATAGTTGTTCTTCCTATCCTAAATGCACATTCTCGTCATGGGATCAACCCACCAATGAAAAATGCCCGGTCTGCGGAGAAATGCTCTATCTCAAAAAAGGTAAAAATCAACTAATCTGTAAAAAGGAAGGCTGCGGATACACCCGTGCCGGTGAAGAAGTTTCAGGAAGCTGACCGATACCGTCGGACTGCTTCCGATACCGCTTGATGTTACGAAAGGTACAGAACACCATATGACCACTCCTATCCATATTATCGGCGCCGGACTTGCCGGCTGTGAAGCGGCATGGCAGGCTGCTCGGATGGGCGTTCCGGTTATACTTTATGAAATGAAGCCCGGAAAATACACACCCGCTCATCATTCACCCAATTTTGCAGAATTAGTCTGCTCCAATTCACTGCGGTCGCGTCAGCTATCCAATGCGGTAGGGCTGCTGAAAAGTGAAATGTCAGCGCTGGATTCGCTGATCATGGAAGCCGCCTATGCCACAGAAGTTCCCGCCGGCGCAGCGCTGGCAGTGGATCGGCATCTTTTTTCGGCATATATCACTGATAAAATCAAAAATCATCCGCTTATTACCGTCAAAGACGAAGAAATCACGTCTCTGCCAAATGATCAGATCACTGTTATTGCCACCGGTCCGCTGACCTCTGAGCCGCTTTCTGAATATCTCAGCCATCTGCTGACTGCCAATTCATTGCATTTCTTTGATGCTGCTGCGCCCATTGTAGACGCCGCAACAGTCGACCGCGGGATCGCCTATCTTGCCTCACGCTACGGAAAAGGCGAAGCCTGTTATCTGAACTGCCCAATGAACCGAGAAGAATATACAGCCTTCTATGAAGCATTGATTTCCGCACCGGAAGCTTCCCTTAAAGCTTTTGACAAAGAACTTCAGAAAGATCTAACTGTATTTGAAGGCTGCATGCCTGTGGAAGTGATGGCTAAGCGGGGCTATGACACACTGCTCTACGGTCCTCTGAAACCGGTAGGTCTACCTGATCCTCGCACCGGACGTGAACCGTTTGCGGTAGTACAGCTTCGTCAGGAAAACCTTGAAGCATCCATGTATAATTTGGTAGGCTTTCAGACTCACCTGACCTTTGAAGCGCAAAAGCAGGTGTTTCGACTGATTCCCGGTCTGCAAAATGCCGAATTTATCCGATTCGGCGTAATGCATCGAAACACCTTTATGAACTCCCCTCAACTGTTGGACAGTCATTATTGTCTGAAACAGCAGCCGAATCTTTATTTTGCCGGACAAATGACCGGCGTGGAGGGATATTTGGAATCGGCGGCTTCCGGACTGGTCGCCGGCGTTTCCGCCGCCCTTATTGCTGCCGGAAAAAAAGTTTTTGACTTCCCTCCTACAACTGCCATCGGCGCACTGGCACATTATATCAGCTCCTCCACTGCTCCGAATTTTCAGCCTATGAATGTAAACTTCGGTATTATTGAGCCGTTGGAAAAACGAGTAAAGGGCGGAAAATCAGCCCGTAATGAAGCCATTTCCGCAAGAGCAATGGAGCATATCCGACCCATAGCTGAGCAGTTAAGCCTGCTAAGAAAGGAATCCTGAATGAAAATAATATTGGACGTAATGGGTGGAGACCGCGGTCCTGCCGAAATGCTGAAAGGCGCGCGTATTGCCAAAGATGAGATGGGAACCGATATTTTATTGGTAGGCAATGAATCGGTCATCCATACTGTCGCCGCGGAAAACGGCATTATGCTTTCCGATTTGGAAATTATCCACGCACCGGATGTAATTTCTATGACCGATGATCCCATGTCTGTGCGCACTAAGGAAAATTCCTCTATGAGAGTCGGCTTTAGACTTCTTAACGATCGAAAGGGGGATGCATTTGTAAGCTGCGGCAATACAGGCGCACTGCATACCGGCGCTACCCTTTATGTGAAACGAATCAGAGGCGTTCACCGTTCCGCCATCGGCGCAGTACTCCCCATGAAATCCCCGCTGCTTTTACTAGACAGCGGTGCCAATCTAAATGTCACAGAAGAACATATGGTACAGTTCGGCATCATGGGATCGGTCTATATGGAAAAGCTGTTTGGACTTGAAAAGCCCAAAGTCGGGCTGCTCAATATCGGCGCAGAAGAAAAGAAAGGCACCGCTCTTCAGGTAGAGTCCTATCAATGCCTGTCAGAAGCTGATCTTTGCTTTGTCGGCAATGTGGAAGGCAAAGATGTTCCCTTTGGCAAATGTGATATTTTAGTGACCGATGGTTTCACAGGCAACATTCTTCTAAAGGTAATAGAAGGGATGGGCGGATATATGATCGATCTGCTGAAGGATATGTTTTATGCCAACCTTCGCACTAAAACCGCCGCTCTGCTGGTAAACGATCAGATAGCTGCTTTGAAAACAAAAATGGACGCCCGAACATATGGCGGCGCACCTATGCTCGGCATATCCCGTCCGGTCATCAAGGCCCATGGCAATTCCGACGCCATTGCCATAAAAAACGCCGTCTGTCAGGCAATGACTTATATAAACACCGGCGTAATTGACGAAATCAGCCGCCGTTGCATTGCTGAAACTATGAAAAGGGAGCGAATCGAATGAACAGAGCCTGTGATGAACTGGAATCAAGAATTGGGTACACCTTCCAAAATAAAGCGCTGCTGAAAAAAGCGCTGATCCATTCCTCTTATGCCAATGAAACCCCCGGTAAAAATCCGGCGATCGCATGCAATGAACGTTTGGAGTTCTTAGGAGATACTGTGCTTTCACTGGTGGTCAGTCACTATCTTTATGAGCGTTTTCCTGAGCTGCCGGAGGGGGATTTATCAAGAATCCGCTCCTTTACCGTCTGTGAAAAAGCATTGGCAGAATTCGCCTCAGAAATCCGGTTGGGTGAGTATCTGAGGCTGGGAAAAGGTGAAGAAAACAATCAGGGACGCACCCGCCCCTCCATTACTTCGGATGCGTTTGAAGCACTGATTGCCGCTATTTTTTTGGATGGCGGTTTAGAGCCTGCACAGTGTTTTATTTTGAAATTCGCACTGTCTCACATTGACAAAATTGAGCAAGAACATCACACTATCGACTATAAAACAGCCTTACAGCAGATCGTCCAGCAGGAACAGGGCGAAATTCTTGAATATGTGCTCATTGCTGAAGAAGGACCGGCGCACTGCCGTACCTTTACCATGGAAGCAAGACTAAATAGTAATGTTATCGGAAGAGGCGTCGGAAAAAGCAAGCGAGAAGCTGAGCAAATCGCTGCTCAAGAAGCACTTCGCTTATTTGGAAAAGAATGAAGCATGTCAACATTCCCCTGTTCGTTCCCCATTTAGGCTGTCCATGTCAGTGTACCTTCTGTAACCAACACACCATCACCGGTCAGCAAAGCGAAATGACTCCGGAAAAAGCGGTCGAACAGATCGAGGCAATCTGCGCTTCCCTTCCTTTGGACTGCGACGCAGAAATTGCTTTTTTCGGCGGAAGCTTTACCGCTATTCCGAAAAATCATATGATTGCTTTGCTGACTGCCGCGCAGACTTACATAGCTTCAGGTCCAATCAGTTCCATCCGGATTTCTACCCGACCGGACGCTATCAATGACGAAATTCTTGATTTGCTGACTGCCTATCATGTCAAAACCATTGAACTGGGGATTCAAAGCATGTCTGATCGGGTACTTCACGCCTGCAAACGAGGACATACCGCTGCTGATACCGAGCATGCCTGCCGTTTGATCACAGCCCGCGGTTTTATACTGGGCGGACAAATGATGGTTGGTCTGCCAAGCTCAACTGCTGATGACGAAGTGTATACTGCCAGCGCAATTGCATCAATGGGCGCTCAGGAAGCCCGAATCTATCCTACTGCCGTATTTCATAACACTGAACTGTATCGTCAGATGAAGGCGGGCGAATATAGCCCGCTGACGCTTAGCGAAGCGGTTTCACGCGGCGCAGACGCGCTGGACGTGTTTGAACGCGCCAATGTCAAGGTACTCCGTATCGGACTATGCGAAAGCGACGGACTTCATGCAGCGGATGGTCTTGCAGGCGGCGTTTACCATCCGGCAATAGGTGAACTGTGCAGAAGTGAGTTATACCGCAGACGCTTCATTGAAGCACTGAATAAACGCCCCGACCTATGGAAAAAACGCCTTACGGCGGTTGTGGCGACCGGAAAACTGTCTGCAGCCATCGGCCAACACCAAGCCAACCGAACCGCCCTAATCGAACGGTTCTCCCTGCCCTCCCTCCGTTTCACAGAAAATCAGCGGCTATCCGGCTATAACTTCGAGATAACCGTAGAAAGTGAGCAACTATGCGACTGAAATCATTGGAGCTTCATGGCTTCAAATCCTTTCCCGACCGCACCAAGCTAAACTTTGAATCAGGCGTCACTGTCATCGTTGGTCCCAACGGAAGCGGTAAATCCAACATATCTGACGCCATCCGCTGGGTACTGGGCGAGTTATCTACTAAAAATATCCGTGGCAATAAAATGGAAGACGTAATCTTCGGCGGCACAAATTCCCGTTCGCCTATGGGCTTTGCGGAAGTTTCACTGACCATTCAGAATGACGGCGAAAACCGTATTGACATGGATTACGATGAAATTACTGTCACCAGACGCTATTACCGCTCAGGCGATAGCGAATATTTGATCAACAATAAGGTTGTCAGACTGCGGGATATTGTGGAAATATTCATGAATACCGGCATTGGAAAAACCGGGTATTCTATTATCGGTCAAGGTAAAATTTCAGAAATTATCTCCCAAAAAGGAGAAGAACGGCGCATTATTTTTGAAGAAGCAGCCGGCATTTCCAAATATCGCTACAAAAAGCAGGATGCGGAAAAACGGCTGGCAGAAGCAGACGGTAATCTGGAACGGGTAAACGATATTTTATCTGAATTGTCCTCCAGAGTGGGTCCGCTTGAAAAAGACGCCGCAAAAGCCAAAATTTATTTGGAGCTTTTTGAAAAAAAGAAAGCGATCGATATTTCGCTGGCAGTATATGACCTCGGTCAAATCGGCAGCAAACGGGAAATAGCTGAAAAAGATTATATTGTAGCTGAACACGAACTGGAAATATTGGATGATACGCTCGCTTCATTGGAGAAACGAGAAGAAGCGCTTTTTGAGCAAAAACAGCTGACTCAGAAGAATTATGAGGAAGCTCAGTCGGAGGAAAACCAACTGTCGATTCGATATAATGGATTAAACACACGGCTGATGGTAGCGAAAAACGATCTTTCTCATCAGGAAAAAACCCTTCTTCAGCTATATGAGCGCCAAACGTTCATTGCTTCGTCCCTAAAATCCAGAAATGCCGAACTGGCAGATATGGAACGCCATAAGCAAGAAAAGGAATCGCTGCTGTCGTCCACCAGAACCGCCTACGATCTTGCAGAGCATAATCTGGATAAAGCGCGCGGTGCATCAACGGAAGCAGAAATTGAATTTGAACGGCTGACTAAGGAAAAAAACAATGTCAACGAAGCATATACTACAGCTCGAATTGACTGGTCCGCACTGACTACCTCCCGCTCCTCCGATTCCACCCGCAGGCAGGAATATACCGATCAGATCGTTCAAAAGGAAGAACAGATCAATCAGTTCAGCGAAGCAATCAATGTTTCTTTGAAAAGTCTTTCTGTTTACAGTCAGAAAAAAGAGCAGGAAGAAAAAAACGGTCAGACCCTACGCAGTTCACTTGCTTTGCTTCGTACACAGTGCGAAGCCGAGCAAAACGAAATATCTGCGCTTACCAGCAAAATTGCTTCGCTGGAGCAGCGATCAAGCGCTCTGCGCAGAATGGAAGAGCACTTTGAAGGCTATAACCGAAGTGTAAAATTTATCGCAGAAGCTGCCCGCACCGGTCGTCTTTCCGGTATTTGCGGACCGGTGTCTCAACTTATTTCAGTAAAGCGCCCCTATGCGCTGGCAATTGAAACGGCGCTTGGCGCCGCCATTCAAAACTTAGTGGTTGAAAACGAAAATGCCGCTAAAGCCGCTATTGCGCTGCTGAAAAAAGAAAATGCCGGCAGAGCCACTTTTTATCCCCTGACATCAGTGAGGGGAGCCAGCTTTCAGGGCAATCCCGCTGAACTTTCGAAAGCGTCAGGCTATGTGGGTATTGCGTCTGAACTAATCTCCTTTGAAAGCCGATATAAAAATGTTATTTCCAGTTTATTGGGCAGAACAGCGGTATTCGATAATTTGGACCACGCTACCTTCTGCGCACGCGCCAATGGCTATCGGTTCCGGATTGTAACGCTGGACGGTCAGATCATCAATGCCGGCGGTTCCTTTACCGGCGGATCCGCCGGCAGAGACAGCGGTATCCTCACCCGCAGCGCCGAAATTGACAGTTTAGATAAAGAGAAAAACGCATATGGGCAAAAGCGAACCGAACTTGAAGCCCAAAATCGGAAAACCTCAGAACTGCTTCATCAGCATGAAAAACAAATAGAGGAAAGCGACGCGCAGCTTTCACTGTTAACGGTTTTGTACAATTCGGAGCATGCTTCGGTTCAGCTTCAGGAATCCAGACTCGCGGAGGAACGCTCCGCACTTGATGCTTTGCACGCTTCCCTTGAAAATCTGTCAAAAGCAGACAGCAAGCAAGAAGCGGAAGCAAACGCATTACAGCAAAAATGTTCCGAGCTTGAAGCCCGTCTGAAGGCACTGGACAGAGAAATTAAACAAGCGTCCGACCGAAAGACTGCCGCTTCCAATCAATTAACTGAGCGTATTTCAGAGAAAAATACCGCTATCGTTCAGCTTTCCATTCAGGAAAAGGAACTGGAATCCTTTTCAGATCGAATGAAAGACTGCCAAGAATCCATTCATGCGCTGGAACTGGAAGCTGAAAGCAATCTTACCGGGCAATTGACGCTGCAAGCAGAACTGAACCGCCTGCAAGCAGAGATTCAGGAAAGTGAAGCAACCATTGCGCTTCTTTCCACTGAGATCGGTGAAAATCAAATCAAAAGCAAACAGCTAACAGAAGAAGCCTTAGCGCTTGAAATGCAGATCAACAAAATCCGTCAATCCTCCAAGGAAAAAACAAGTCAGCGCGAACGGATTTTCATGAATTACACCACATTAAAATCCAATCTTGAACGAATTTCCGCGGAAAAAGACAAGCTTACCGAACGGCTTTGGGAGGATTACGAGCTTACTTATACCGCTGCCCGCGAGGCAAATAGCAATCCGGTCACGGAAGCTACCCGCTCTTCCGCTGTCAGCGAACAATCTAAGCTTCGGATTAAAATGCGGGAACTTGGCAGCGTCAATGTAGGCGCTATTGAGGAATATAAACAAATAAAAGAAAGGTATGAACTGCTGACTGCCCAAGTGAACGATCTGAACCAATCAAGAAAGGATTTTACCGACATCATCGGAAAACTGGAAAAAGAAATGTGTCAGCGGTTTACCGAAACCTTTGAAGCAGTAAACTGCCACTTTAAAGAAGTTTTTGTTCAATTATTTGGCGGCGGCAGTGCCAATCTTTCGCTTACCGATCCGGAAAACGTTCTCACCAGCGGTATCGAGATCGAAGTAGCGCCCCCCGGCAAAATCATTAAAAACCTGAAATTGCTTTCAGGCGGCGAACAGGTATTTGTTGCCATCGCTATTTTCTTCGCGATTCTGAAAGTGAACCCTTCTCCCTTCTGCCTGCTGGATGAGATCGAATCGGCGCTGGACGAAGTGAACGTGGACCGATTTGCCGCTTACGCACGGATGTTTTCGGATAACACTCAATTCATCATCATTACCCATCGGCGGGGTTCAATGGAAGCAGCTGATACGCTCTACGGCGTAACTATGCAGGAAAAAGGCATTTCAAAGATACTTTCTTTAAATGTCAACGAAGTAGAACAGAAATTAGGAGTGAAACTGTAATGGGATTTTTTGAAAAATTGAAAAATGGATTGCTAAAAACCAAAAACGCCCTTTTCGGCGGTCTTTCCTCTCTTTTTAGAAGCGGGATTGATGAAGACACGCTGGAAGAACTGGAAGAACAGCTGATCTGCGCTGATGTAGGCTATCAATCCACTGAAGAAATTATTGACAAACTGCGTGAAAAGACCAAAGAAGAAAAAATCAAGGACGCTCCCGCCGCAATTGCCGCGCTCAAGGCAATTTTAGTTGAAATGATCGGCGAGAAGGAACCGCTTGCAATTGACCCTTCGCCCGCTGTCATTCTGGTGGTCGGTGTCAACGGCGTAGGCAAAACTACATCTATTGCCAAAATTGCCTATTCCTTAAAAAAACAAGGGAAAAAGGTAGTGCTGGCGGCGGCTGATACCTTTCGGGCCGGCGCCATTGATCAACTTCAGGTTTGGGCAGACCGTGCGGGCGTTGAGCTGATTAAACAGTCAGAAGGAAGCGATCCCGCCGCAGTGGTATTTGACGCGATCAGCGCTTCCCGAAAGCGTGAAGCGGATGTATTGATCGTTGATACCGCCGGACGACTGCACAATAAAAAGAATCTCATGGCTGAGCTTGCTAAAATCAATCGGGTCATCGATCGAGAGCTGCCTGACGCAACCCGAGAAAATCTCTTGGTACTGGATTCCACCACCGGACAAAACGCGGTCAATCAAGCCAAGGAATTTAAAAATACCGCCGATATTACCGGATTGGTCCTGACAAAACTCGACGGCACTGCTAAAGGCGGTATTATTTTCTCTATTCGCAAAGAATTGAATCTTCCTGTAAAATTTATCGGCGTAGGTGAAACAATGGAGGATCTTCAGCCCTTTGACCCGATAGACTTTGTCAACGCACTGGTCGACTGACATAAATGCCGATGATCATAGCAGTCTAACGGAGGTTTATATGAAGCTTGTGCTTGCGTCCCGCAATACCCATAAAATCAAGGAAATCAAAGAAATTCTGCGGCAGCGTACCGGATTTGAACTGGAAATTCTATCACTGGATGATATTGGATACGCCGGTGAGATTGAGGAAAACGGTACTACTTTTGAAGAAAATGCCATTATAAAAGCATCGGTTCCGACAAAATTCGGATATATCGGAATTGCCGATGACAGCGGTCTTGCGGTAGACGCGCTAAACGGCGCGCCCGGCGTTTATTCCGCACGCTATGCGGGCGAACCATGTAACGATGCCCGCAACAATGAAAAGCTGCTTTCGGCACTGGACGGCCGAAAAGACCGTTCCGCACGTTTTGTCAGCGTAATTGCCGCTGTAAAACCGGATGGCAGCAAATTGGTTTGCCGGGGTGAATGCCCTGGAGAAGTACTTTATGCCGGCAGAGGAACGGGCGGCTTTGGCTATGATCCGCTATTCTGGTATGAACCGCTTCAAAAAACCTTTGCAGAGCTTACCGACAATGAAAAAAATCAGGTCAGCCACCGCGCCCGTGCGTTGGAAGCATTTTGCCTGAAATTTATTGCTTTTTTGGAGAATAATAAATGATAACAAGCAAACAAAGAGCTTATTTGCGTTCTATGGCTACCACCTTACAGCCCATTTTTCAAGTGGGTAAGGGTGAAATCAGTGAAAATATGACTGAACAGCTCTCCAATGCGCTGGAAGCGAGAGAGCTAATCAAGGTAAAAGTGCTGGATAACAGCAGCTATACCCCAAAAGAAGCGGCCGAAGTGATCGCCGGTGCCACTGGAGCCGATATTGTTACAGTGATCGGCAGTAAATTCGTACTTTTCCGTCCTTCTGAAAAGCATCCTAAAATCGACCTGACGGTGATTTGATATGACATCTGACTGTGATAAACGCGCAACCTGCCGCAAGCAGCAGGTCGGCATTTACGGCGGTACCTTTTCCCCACCCCATACCGGTCATATTCGGGCGGCAAAAGCCTTTCTAAAGGAAGCCGCGCTGGATAGACTGTTGATTATGCCTGCCTGCATTCCACCGCACAAACCGGCAGCATCGGTTTCTCCAATGCACCGCATGGCTATGGCGCAATTGGCCTTTTCCTCGTTACCCGGCTATGGCAGCCGTATAACGGTATCCGATTATGAGATCAATCGGGAAACGGTCAGTTACACTGCCCATACCCTGCGTTACTTTGCTCAAGGCGACTGTGAGCTCTACTTTCTTTGCGGTACCGATATGTTTCTCACCATGGACAGTTGGTATCATCCGGAGGAGATTTTTTCATTGGCGACTGTTGCATACATGCGACGTGAACGATCATCGGAATACGATCAACTGCTTCATGATGCCCGCCGGCGCTATGAAACTGCCTATCATGCCCGACTGTTGGAAATTGTTTGCCCGCCGATAGAAGTGTCCTCCACTCAGCTTCGTGTGTTGCTGGCAGAAAAACGTGATCCCGGCACACTTCTTCCTGATTCTGTAAAAGACTATATAAAGGAGCATCAATTATACCGTGATTGAACTCAATTCTTTGAAAGCCGCCATGCAGGACAGACTGGACAGCTACCGATTTTCTCACACTTGTTCGGTAGCAGACGAAGTCATGCAGCTTGCCGCTCTTTTTCGAATGTCAGAAAAAGAGCGGCAGACACTCTGCGCTGCCGCTCTGCTTCATGATTGCACCAAGGGACTGAGCTATGATGAGCAAATCGTATTAGCCAAGCGATTAGGCGTATATTTTAGCGAGGACGATCTCGCCAGTCCCAAGGTCCTTCATTCACTCACCGGCGCCGCACTGGCGGTGGCTGAATTTGGCGCGGACCGCGCAATCTCCGATATGATCGCCTGTCATACCACCGGCAAAGAGGATATGTCCCTATCTGAAAAACTGCTCTATTTGGCTGATTACATTGAGCCGACACGCGCCTTTGAGGACTGCCGCCGCCTTCGGTCTTTTTTCTATGAAGACCATGGACAAGACCTGCCGGCACATCTAAATGCGGCATTAATTTATTCCTTTGACCTTACCCTGAACCAATTAATCGCCGAAAAAAGTTTTATCCACCCAAAAACAGTAAAATCAAGAAATTTTCTATTGAAAAATGCTTGATTTTAACGCACTATTATGCTATAATCAAAAATCAGAGCGACATGCGTTTCCTCATCTTTTGCTTTTTGAAAAAGCCAAGGATTATTAAAAATAGGCGCTGCGCTCAAATAAGTAACAAGGAGTAAACAGCCTTTCATGGAAAATGAAGTAAAGATCACAGATCTGAGCAGCGCCTCCTCATTGGATACCGCTCTGAAGGTCATCGAAATTCTGAACACTCGTAAAGCGCATGAAGTAAAGCTGCTGCATGTGGAAGATCAGACCGTACTAACTGATTATTTTGTCATTTGTACAGGCAATTCCAGCACACAGGTGAAATCGCTTGCTGCCGAAATCGAATACAAAATGGGGCTGTGTAACCTACAACCGCTGCATATTGACGGTTACAGCGAAGGACAATGGACCGTGCTGGACTTCGCATCGGTCATGGTGCATATTTTTACAGGGGATGCCAGATCGTTTTACAAGCTGGAAAAGCTATGGGGGGAAACCTGTGAAGTGGATATTTCGCCTTATCTGACTGAAGAATAAGCCGGTCGGACTTTTATACAGAACATTGTTTACAGAAAAGGAATGACATATGAAATACGATTTTAAGACCATTGAGAAAAAATGGCAGAATAAATGGGAAGCTGAAAAGGCTTTTGTTGCGACTGACGACTATTCCAAGCCTAAATTTTACGGATTGGTAGAATTCCCTTATCCGTCAGGCGCCGGAATGCATGTAGGGCACATCAAAGCCTACTCCGGATTAGAGGTCGTTTCCCGCAAGCGCCGCATGCAGGGCTATAATGTTCTCTTCCCTATCGGATTTGACGCTTTCGGTCTGCCTACTGAAAACTATGCCATTAAAACCGGTTTACATCCCAGAACCGTTACCGATCAGAATATCGCTCACTTTACTGAACAGCTCAAACAGGTTGGCTTTTCCTTCGATTGGACCAAAGTGGTGGACACCACTGATGAAAATTATTACAAATGGACTCAGTGGATCTTCCTGAAAATGTTTGAAAACGGACTGGTTTTTCGAGACAAAACACTGGTCAATTACTGTCCAAGCTGTAAGGTCGTTCTCTCAAATGAGGACTCTCAGGGCGGAAAATGCGATATTTGCCACAGTGATATTGTACAGAAAGCTAAGGACGTCTGGTATCTGCGTATTACCGAATACGCAGATAAACTGCTGGAGGGTCTGAAGAAAGTTGATTATCTTCCCAATATCAGAATGCAGCAGGAAAACTGGATCGGTCGGTCTACCGGCGCATTTGTTAACTTCAAGGTTAAAGGAACCGATGAAAGCCTGCGCATTTACACAACCCGTCCCGACACCCTGTTTGGCGTGACGTTTATGGTCATTGCGCCGGAACATCCGCTTATTGAAAAATATCGGGATCGGTTGACCAATATGGATGCACTGGACGCTTATAAAGCAGAATGCGCCAAAAAAACAGAATTTGAACGCACGCAGCTTGTAAAAGACAAAACCGGCGTGAAGCTGGAGGGCGTTACAGCAGTGAACCCTGCCAGCGGTAAAGAAATACCGATCTATATTTCCGACTACGTTATGATGGGCTACGGCACCGGCGCTATTATGGCAGTGCCCGCGCACGATCAAAGGGACTATGACTTTGCCAAGAAATTTGGGATTGATATTGTGGAAGTTATTAAGGGCGGCAATATTTCTAAGGAAGCCTATACCGGCGACGGTGAAATGATCAATTCAGACTTTTTGAACGGCTACACCAATAAAAAAGAATCGATTACCCGCATGATCGAGGTATTGGAGGAAAAAGGCATTGGCGCAAAAGGCGTACAGTACAAGATGAAAGACTGGGCGTTTAACCGTCAACGGTACTGGGGCGAGCCTATTCCGATTATTCACTGTCCGCATTGCGGAATGGTTCCGGTTCCCTATGAGGAGCTCCCGCTGCGGCTCCCCGATGTGAAAAACTTTGAACCTGGTGAAGGCGGTGAAAGTCCGCTTGCCAAAATCGATAGTTTTGTAAATTGTACTTGTCCGAAATGCGGCGGAGCCGCTAAGCGGGAAACCGATACTATGCCTCAGTGGGCTGGCTCTTCTTGGTATTTCCTGCGTTATATTGACCCTCATAACCACAATACCTTCGCAAGCCAAGAAAAGCTGCGTTATTGGATGCCGGTCGACTGGTACAACGGCGGCATGGAGCACGTTACCCGCCACCTGATCTACTCCCGTTTCTGGTATAAATTTCTCTACGATTTAGGACTGGTTCCTTATGAAGAACCTTATGCCAAGCGTACAGCTCAAGGAATGATCTTGGGCGCTAACGGCGTAAAAATGAGCAAATCATTGGGCAATGTAGTAGATCCGTTAGATGTAGTCAATGAATACGGCGCCGATACGCTTCGCACTTACGTTCTCTTTATGGGGGATTACGGTTCCTCCGCTCCTTGGTCAGAAAGCAGCGTAAAAGGCTGCAAACGCTTTTTGGAGCGAGTTGCGGATCTGCCTGCTGTCGCTTCGGGCAGCGGTACCACACCTAAGCTGGAATCTACCTTTCATAAAACGGTAAAAAAAGTCACTGAGGATATTGAGCAACTGAAATTCAACACCGCAATTGCGGCTATGATGACGCTTCTCAACGAAATAGAGGATCACGGAAGCCTGACAAAGGATGAACTGATTACCTTCATTTCCCTGCTCTGCCCCTTCGCACCTCATCTCTGTGAAGAAATTTACGAAATGGAGGGCGGCAAAGGCTTGCTCTCACTTTCGGCATGGCCTACTTGGGACGACGCCAAAACGGTTGACAGCCAAATTGAGATCGCAGTTCAGCTTATGGGCAAATTGAAAGCTACCGTAGTTATTCCTGCCGATGCTTCCAGAGAAGACATGATCGAAGCCGCTAAGTCAACCCCAAAAATTGCAGCTTTGCTTGATGGTAAAACCATTCTTAAGGAAATTGCTGTTCCCGGAAAATTAGTCAATTTCGTTGCAAAATAATGGATGAATTATTTTAATCCTTGAATTTTGTTTCGAAACCGATAAAAAAATTCGTACAAACTATTGACAAGATCAAAATTTTGTTGTATAATTAACAAGGTTAAATTATTCTCCTGCAAGAGCGAGGGGAGGGAATGTAAATATGGCAGAAATCAGAGTGAAGGAAAACGAATCTCTTGACAGCGCACTCCGCAGATTCAAAAGACAGTGCCAGCGCTCCGGTGTTCTTTCTGAAGTAAAAAAGAGAGAGCAGTATGAAAAACCCAGCGTAAAGCGGAAAAAGAAGTCTGAGGCTGCAAGAAAGCGCAAATATAAGTAAGATATATACTTATATTGATGTTTATGCCAATGACCAACATAAAGGGATATGCAAATGCGTTTAAAACGCTTGCATATCCCTTTAATTTTTTGTCTGCTAATAATCTAAACCGTCAGAAAGTATTTTTCTTTCCGACGGTTTAGATTATTTTATTTGATATTATGTATTCCGCAATCACTTCCTTGTTCTTACCAACCGTATCTACGTAGTATCCTCGGCACCCAAAATTTTCTTGATCCATATTTGTATTTTAAATTTGCATGCCGATCGAATATCATCAGGCTGCTTTTCCACTTGAGAAATCCCATAAACTGTGTACTGACACCTGTATTTGCTGTGGGCTAAGCTTTTTATCTCGTTACTCTCTTTTTTC
>CAZMTU010000056.1:0-15275 GCA_964569225.1 uncultured Lachnospiraceae bacterium
AAGATGCCATGATAATGCCCGCTGCGAAAGCATGTGGGCCAGAATGAAATCCGAACTGTTATATGACCGTTATGATACGGAGAAGATGATTTCAGATGAACTGAAAACACTCATCTGGAGATATTTCATCAGTTACTGGAATAACCGGAGGATCTGTTCTGCGAATGGAGGTCTTCCTCCCATGGTAAAACGACAGCAATACTATAATTCCCTGAAAGAAGTTGCGTAGGATTCAAATCCTTGAGGAAAATGTGTCAACTAATCTTGACAAAATCAGGATGCCATTGATTTTGAACGAGGAACGATTTCCATCAAGCGAACCGTAACATCCATTAATTTGGGTGGCAAGTATCAGGAGATTGAAAAGGAATCGGCAAAAACAAAATCAAGCCTTCGGACTTTACCGCTTGTGGGTAGCTTCAAGGAATACTTTATGCAGGTCAAGGAAGCACAGGAGTTGAACAAAAAGGTCTGTGGCGATTGCTACAACTATGAGTATGACGGATACGTGTTCGTGGGTGAAATGGGAGAAAGAATGAAGGCTAACTATCTGACCACACGTTTCCCTGAAATTCTCGAAAAGAAGGGACTGCGCCGTATGCGTTTCCACGATCTTCGTCATAGCTGTGCTTCATTACTACTTGCAAACGGTGTACCCCTCAAGCATATTCAGGAATGGCTTGGTCACTCGGATTTTTCTACGGCGGAAAATATTTATGCTCATCTTGATTACAGTGCAAAAATCACTTCGGCGCAAGCGATGGAAAGCGGATTGCAATTACCCGAAGCAGGCGGATTCACAAGTAGATGGAGCGGCAATACTTCAAATTGAGGCAAGCATAAAATGTTGTAGGCTCTGACCACTTGTTCTTAAAAAATCAAAAAGAAAAAAGCCTGAAATCGGCTTGATTACAGGCTTTTTCGGTGGCGGAGAGTGAGGGATTCGAACCCTCGTGCGATTTCACTCGCAACTCGATTTCGAGTCGAGCTCGTTATGACCACTTCGATAACTCTCCGTGTATTTTCTAAACTGTAGTTTTCTCATTCGAAAACGATTTGGAGAGAACTACAGGAGAGAACAGCAAAAAAATATTCGATTTTTAAGTTTCAAAACCCCGATGAATTAAGGGTTTTGTGCGGACGAAATCGCCAGACGGAAGAAGCATTTCGAGTGCCGCACCTTCGACCTCTCGGACAACTCTCCGTATATGTTAAGCCTGAAATTCCGCAAAACCCCTTAGGGCAGAACAGCAGGACAGAACAACAAAATATTCAATTTTTTGAACCGATGCAAAGCCCCATAAATAGGGGATTTTGAGGTGGACAAAACTAACACATCAGCCGACCATTTCGAGTCGAGATCGTTATGACCACTTCGATATCTCTCCTTATGAAATTGTTTTTGAATTTTGTGATATAACTGTGATGTGCCGTGCCGAAACGCCACGTGAAAAATTCAAGAAAACACGAGCATTTGAAAGATAAACAGAGGAAACGCGAGGATTCGCAATCTGTCGAGTGACGAGCATCCGAGATTTTGAGTTAGGTCCATTATACCAATTAAATATGCTTCTGAGCTTTTTATGGATTTAGTCTGATACTTGATTAATGCGCCTATCTCTCAATCAAATGCCAGTATATTATAACACATTAAAAATAAAAATGCAAGAGGATTTAAAAAAAATGTAAATCAAATTTGCATAACCCATTTAAGCATTATTTTATTTTATACCAAAGTTTGTTTAGATGAAGCAATCGTGCCAGCAGCATACCGGTTTCTGCAAATAAAATACCGCCGAGAATGTCTACAAGCACATGCTGTTTGGTAAAAATTACAGAAAAAAATACCAACAGTGTGAAAAAAAGTGATAAACCTTTATACCAGCGGGCTACTTTAGTACAGCCGAATAATCCACGCCAAGCAAACCAGCTGATCAAACAATGAATAGAAGGGAAGAGATTATCGGGGGCATCTACTGTATATGTAAGCTGTAACAGCCATGCCATTGGCTGAGAAGAATCAATTTCCGGACGGATGTTAGTGGTGGGCAGGATCAAGAAGCAAAGAAAGCAAAGCAGCTTTGCGACTGCTTCACCCGAAAAAAAGCGAGCGCAATGCGAAGGACTTTCACGGGCAGCCATTATGTAATTTACAATCCAAAATAGGTAGCAGCTAAAATAAATAATGGTCCACAAAGGAATGACCGGAAGCGCTTCGTCTAAAGGTGTGGTCAAATCATAATGAAACCGCCCTGTGGTAAGCAGCCGCCCACCGTAATAGGCAACTAAATTGATCAGCAAGCAGAGCAGCAGCGGTTTTATCGCATAACAGGGAATCAGCTTTTGATTCATCAATTTAATTTTTTTCAATTTTTTCTCCGGTTTTTATATTGCTTTTACAAATAGTTTAGCGCAAATTAATTTGCAGACCGATCTGTTTTGGGTTGATTTTAACAGTATTGTGAATGTACCGCTGCTTATAAAAGTCACTTGTTTGTATTTGCGCAAATTATACGCGTTTATTATAGCACAAAAAAATGCTGATTACAAGTGGTTATAAAAAACAAAAGAAATGTACCTTTACGAAAAATTTATGAAATGGACTTGTATTCAGAGATATTTTATGATAAAATAAACAAAACTATAGAGGAGAGGAATTAATTCATCATGATGTCTGCGAATCGAAAGAAGCTGTGCGGCAAAATTGCGGCGGGGGGTGCTGTTCTTTTGGCGGTGGCTATTCCCGTGCTGGGATGGCTTTTTCAGCAGAATCAGATTCAGAATGCGGAAAGCGCCTCTTTGATGCGGCAGAATAAGCTTCAGGAGTATTGGACTGTTCAGCAGGAAAAAGATGACGCGTATTTTGAAACGATTGCAACAAAAAACGAACTGCTTGAGCTGCGTGAACAGGTTCTGAAGGCTATTAAAAACTCAATTCCGGGAATTGTCTGCTGGGGTGATTCGCTGACCGCGGGAATAAACGGCGGAGGAACTACCTACCCTGGCGTGCTTCAATCGTTGATTCAAACTGAATTGGGAAATACCTTTAAACAATTGTTGTCTGAACAAAATATATCGGAAGGAAGCATCAGTCTGACGATTCCGGTTATCAATATGGCGGTAGCGGGGGAAAGCAGTCTGACCGTTGCGGGTCGAAACGGCGCCATTCCTTTTGTTATTGCAGAGGATTTTGTGATTCCGGCAGGTGAAGATGAGTCAGTTCGGATCAGTTTTACCTCTCAAACGGGCGAGGATGTAAAACCGCTGTTGAAGGGTAATAAAGGAATGGAAAAGGTCATTATAAACGGAGTCGAAGGACGTTTGGCAATTCAACAAATGTATGATAATGACGACTATTACGCCTACTATTTTACGCGCAGCGAAGCAGGGGAATCTGTTGAAGTATCTGCGGGAACAGAAATCGTAACTTTTCTTGCCGATTCTTACAGAGACTGTTTGCCGGTCATTATGTTGGGCTATAATGGCGGATGGTCCGATGCGGACGATTTGATCAGCCAAATAAATGCGATGCTGTCGAAACAGAATGACCCTAGTCGGTATATTGTGATCGGGCTGTCCTTTATGGAGAATATTGAATATATGGAACAGGTAAACGCCGCTATGCAGGAAGCGTTTGGTGAGCATTTTATAGATATACGAAGCTATATGAAGGAAAAAGGACTTGAGGATGCCGGAATTGATCCAAGCGATGAGAACGTGAACGGATTGCCGTTTGCTTTATTGAGCAAGACCTATTGCTACAATGCCGATGGATATACACTGATCGCTAAGTGTGTCTATCGGAAAATATATGAGTTAGGCTATATAGATGAAATATTTGCGGCGATAGAAACAAATGAGTAAAAAGATTGAGTATTGCACTGTCCTCAAAGCTGTTTGCTTTGGCAAGGTGTACGCGTGCTTTGATGTTCAATTTTGAAAACAGAAATAAAGCGATAAGCTGCCGCAAAATGCTATTTGCGGCAGCTTATTTTTGAGTATTTTATGATTTATTAAAAGAATGCTTCCTCTTTTTTCAATCACAAGGATTTCAATATCCTGTCCATCAAATTTGCTTAAATTTTCTTCGGATTTGGGCTGAAATTCAGACAGCGGATATAAAGTTTATCGAATCTTAATTTTAGGACTGCTTCGATGGCATATGCGGCACAACGGCTTTCTTTTTCTCCACCTTTGCAGCCGCAAGTAAAATTATGGAGATATTGTTTTTTGACGCGGCTTCTCTGCAATCACAGGGGAGCAGTCAATTAAATTAAAAATCGTGCAAAAACATGAATTTTAATTTACGTTTTTGCACGATTTGCGATTTTGGCTTATTCCGCCCCGCGATTGCGGAATACGACTCCTATCGTTTTGAACATAATTTTGAGGTCCAACCCAAGCGACCAGTTGTCGATATACTGACAATCCAGCTTGACTACTTCTTCAAAATCAGTAATATTGCTGCGGCCGCTTACCTGCCAAAGCCCGGTTAGCCCCGGTTTCATGGAAAGACGACGTTTATGATGACTGTGATACTGATTGTACTCTTCTACAGTAGGCGGACGGGTACCCACAAAACTCATATCCCCAAACAGAATGTTCCAGAATTGAGGCAGTTCATCAATGCTGGTACGGCGAATGAAGCGTCCGACCTTCGTGATACGGGGATCATTTTTCATTTTGAACATAAATCCATTCATTTCATTTTTCTGCATCAATTCTTTTTTGCCTGCTTCGGCATTTTGATACATAGAACGCAGTTTATAGATATAAAAGGTGCGACCGTTTTTGCCGACCCGTTTTTGTTTGAAAATCAGTGGACCTGGAGATTCAATAAGCAAGGGAATGGCTATAATGGCGATAATTGGCGCGGAAAGAATGGTGCCAATCAGACCGATAAAAAAGTCTATCAGTCGCTTTATTAAAAGATGGATCGGGTCGTGTTCGCAAGCCGCGCAGGTGAACATGGGCTTCCCGTTTACTGCCATGAGCGTTGGACGAAGATTTAGATGAGGACTGGCGGAAATAGAATCGCACAGAGGGACGTTCACATGTACAACAACCCCCATACTTTCCATGGTTTCGAGAAAGGGAAGCAGACTGGTTCCGCTGTCATAGGGAATATCTATAAAAACCTCATCCAACGAGTCTTTTCGAATCCAGTCGATAAAAGAACCGAAATCCGCTTTTACCGGAACCCCTGCGATCTGGGAGGGAGGTGGATTGGAATGATCTGCTCCCTTACCTGATGGAAAAACACTGAAATAATCGGATGAAATATCAGTGCGGTCAACCAAAGCAACGCCAACAATTTTTCGTGTCCACTGCTGCTGAAGTGCTTCAATGAATTCCTCAGCTCGGTCAGAGATGGTTATGATGCCAGTCAGGATGGCGCTGCGGGTATTTTTATAGGAGCGAATGAGAATCATTTTGGCAACTAAACGAAAAGTAAAGGAAAATATAATAAAAAAAATGGATGTAAGTCCCAGAAAGAAACGGTAAGCGTTCCAAATGCTTTTTTGAGCAACGATCAGCATGGAAAAACAAGCGAACAGTATGATACCGGCGGCAATTCTGTTGGTAAAGAGTCGAAGAATAGAATAGTCCTGCACATCCCTGTCAGAGCTGGTGATCCAAAAGCCGATTAAAAAGGATACCAACGTAATAACCGCAAGAAAAATAAAATCATTATCGGTAGCGATAATAAAATGATAACGCAATGAAAAGCTGATAACAAATGAACAGAGGACACCCAGCACAGCGGATACAAAATCCGTAAGGAAGAATACAATTAATTGAAGCTTGCTTTTAGGCAACACGGTTTTATAATCCTTTCATATTAATCACACATTAACCATTATTATAAACAAATTTATGGAAAAACGGTCCTATACAGATGAAATACCAATATAATCTCCATATTTTTTAAATTGTAGCATTGGGATTCAGGATTGTCAAGCTGGGTTTATGAACATCATGTAAAAAAAATATGTATGTACTCTAAAATGTGAGAAAGTAGACGGAAAATCAAAATCTATATTGCATTTTAAATAAAAATGTGGTACAATAAGAAAATAAAAAATGGTAAAGGAAGGAATGTCCTTCATGCGGGTACTGAAAATTTTTGCGGTTGTTTTTTTTGTTTGCAGCTGTTTTTTATTTTGCGTCAGCAGTTTTCAAGCGAAGCAGCGGGAAAGCGGTGCGCCATGGATTAGGTGTGATGCTTATCAAATCTCTGTTTCTGTAGAAGATGACCGTTCGGTATGGCTGAATGGAATTACCGCCGGAAGCGGGGAGGATGCCGATCTGACCGATCAGGTTCAGATTACTCATGTGGGTAAAATGAATGATGAAGGGGAACTGAATGTAACCTATACGGTTTTTGACAGTTATGGACATAGTGCGGAATTGATTCGGACAGTGAAATTTACCGATTATACCGTTCCGCAGGTTCAGTTGCTCAGGATTCCTGTGTATGGTTTAAACTATGCTTTCTCACTGAAGGAATTAATTCTTGTAACCGATGTGCTGGAAGGAGATATTACCGATCGTGTTCGGATTGTGAGAAGTGATTTGAAAATGTCCTCAGCGGGCAATTATCAGATGATTTTGATGGTGCAGAACAGCTATGGAATCAGCATTACCTTCCAAGTAGACGTTGTGGTGATGTAAAAGGAGTGCGTATGAGAAAACCTATTCCGATTTTGTATCCTAATGAAATATGCTGGAAAGATCTCCTTTTTTATTTGCTCAAAAACTGTTGGATAATCCTTTTGATTACATTGGCGTCAGGAGTGACGGTATGGTCGGTGAAAAGCGCCTCCTTATCGGCAAGCTATACGGCGAAGGCCACGCTTTCAGTGAACGTAGGAACAGCGTATGAAAAGTGGACGGAGCAGATAGAAGCCTCCTCGGCGGCAGCGCAAAAGGCAGCAGAAGCATTAAATACCGCTATCGCGAGTTTAGGAATAGAAAAGCCATTTGGCGAGGATTTTCATGCTGTACTTACTGCACAACCGGTACAGCAGACCAATTTAATTGAATTGAGCGCTTCGGCATCTTCTCCCGATGAAGCTTACCTGTATTTAACTGAATTGCTGAGCCGTAAAAACGAACTGCCCGCGCTTGCCGGTTTGGATAATATACTCATTGAAGCGGTCAGCACGCCCACAATGCCTGCGGCTCAGATAAATATTTCGGCTGTCATTACTGCTGCCGCTAAAGCGGCGGTGGCGGCGGCGGTGCTGAGCTCTTTGGCGATGGCGCTGATATGGATCGCGGAAGGCAATCTGACTACTTATCAGGCTGCGAAGCGTTTGTTGGCACTGCCCACTGTCGGAGGATGGCATAAAGGAAAGTCGGGAAGCGGATTTGATTCGGCGCTTCCACTACTTACCGACGAGAAAGCGATTGGGGTATATGTCGATGAGATTTCTAAGAGCGCGCTTCATTTAAGGGATAGCGTTCGAGCGAAGGAGAACAGCAGTCTTTGGATACGTCCAATAATAGATGATGCCAAAGGCAAAAAGCATGAGCGGTCTATACGGGAGGCTGACCGAATCGGGTTAAATCTGGCATTGGCACTGGCGGCCGACGGTATGCCGGTATGCTTTATTGATCGGGCTGGAGAAGCCCTTGAATGCATTTATTCGGAGCTTCTGAAAGCGGATGATTCGCGTTTGAATGCAAGCATTCAGTCTGAAGGCCGTTTAACGATAGGAAATCTGACGGTTTGCCAGCCTTCTGATACCGAATGGATAAAATCCAAAGCGTTTAAATGGGTTATTTTTACAGGAGATTTTATGCCCGATGAGCTTAAAAAAAGGGTTCATGGAAAGTCTGAGGCCGATCGTTGGACAGTGAAAACGCTGTGGACGGTTCCTTCGGGTAAAATGATGATCAAAACCGTTAACCGTTTAAGTACTGCCGCTATTTTAAAGGAAAATGAGGCGGAAACTTCCATAGGGATTCTCCTGTATGATCTGCATACGGCGGCAAAGCCCGCGGATGAAGAAACGCTCGCTGACGAAGAGGCGCATGAAGTAGATTTGATTCGTTGGATGATAGCCTTTTTGAAGGTTTCATGGCGGATTAAATGGAAATGGCTGACGGCGCTGGTTCTGGCTTCAATAGCCGCGCTTACGGTTAGCTTTGCTGCTAAATCAGATCATTATCAGCTCAATACCGCTTTTTCGCTTGCTTCATCCGAAATAGCGCTTCAGCCTGTAAAGCAGCTGACATCGGAACAGAACGATACGTCCGTTTTTAATCCGCAAGCTGATGTAGAAGATAGCGGAGCCGTTCTTTCACTTGCTTTAGAGCAGGGCGATCTGACGCAGCTTGCACTGACCTTGCCTGCGGTATGGAATTCACAGGCAATAAAGGATGTTATTCAGGATAGGCTGGGATGGACTGATCTGTCTGAAACGGTCAGCGTCATTGCCGGGTCAGATGGGCTGCATTATACGCTTTCGGTTGTCGGCAGCGATCGGGAACAGGTAAAGCAGGTGACGGAAACTTTTTTCGATATTCAGGGAATTGTGCTTACGCAGACAGCAGGAGAAGTGAAGCTCAATGTGGAAAGCTCGTCTGTCGTGCTTGTCAAAATGTCCGAACTCATGCCGTGGACGGCAGTATCATGGCTGCTGGTCATTTTGATAGGAATTGTTTACGCGCTGTTGGTCAGCTTCAGAGATTCTACGGTTATTCTTCCATATGAAGCTCAAGCGTGCCTTGGCTGTCCGGTAATCGGAAGACTTGCTTTGAGCGGACGGGAATTGAAATCTAATGGAATAGAAACTGATTCCATTACCGATAAAAGGCTTAATGATGTGATCGGTTTAGCGGATGCCGGACTTGCTCGCTTGGCTCATCAATGGGCAGCTGAATCAGAAGGAAAGATCGTGCTGATCACCTCTGCGCTTCGAATGGAGGGCAGCGCAGCTCTTGCCGGGATGCTGGGAACGCTGCTGAAACAGAATGGCAGGAGTGTAGCGGTGGCAGATATTTCAGCAAGCCGCGCGTTCTCAATATCGTCAAAAGAAGAAGCGAAAGCCGTACTTGCTTCGCTGAAAGGAAACGCCGATTTCTTGCTGATTAACTGTTCTATGACTATTGCGGAAGCTGCATCGGCACTTCTTTCAGAGCAGGCGGATGTGATTCTTTGGACAGTGCGAATCGGTTACACGGATAAAAAACGCATTACTATGGTCAAAGAGCATATGCGGGCACCGGAAAAAACAATTGGCTGTGTGATGACCGGCGGATGGATTTCCGGCTGACAGAACGGATCATCAGACGGCAGATTAAAAGCTGACCGATTTTGAGTGAATAACGGATATTTCACTGCGGCGGCTGAATTGACCGACTATTTCATATTTTCGAGAGGAGGAAGCGAATGTATACTATATTACTGTCAGGCGGCAGCGGAAAACGATTGTGGCCGCTGTCTAACGATAAACGTTCCAAACAGTTTGTTCGGCTGCTTACCGATGAAAACGGGAAAACGGTGTCTATGGTTCAGCGGATGTGGAGCCAGCTTGAACGGGCAGGATTGGCGTCAGGGGCAGTGATTTGCACAGGAAAGGGACAGCTTGAGATAATCAACAGCCAGCTTGGGAATGTTCATGTAGCGCTGGAGCCTTACCGGCGGGATACTTTTCCGGCTGTAGCGCTTTCCTGCCTTTATGCCAAGGAATTTTTAGGTGCGTCAGACGAAGATGTAGTTTGTATTTTGCCGGTAGATCCGTATACCGATAGAAGCTATTTTGATACGGCCGCCCGCTTAGAGGATTATTTAAATCAGTCCGGAGCGGATATCGCTTTGATGGGCGCTATACCGAAGGAGCCTTCATCCAAATATGGCTATATCCTGCCGGGCAGCCGGCATAACGGTTATATGAGCGTGCGTTCTTTTCAGGAAAAACCCGGTAAAGAGGATGCCGCCGCTCTGCTGGAAGAGGGCGCGCTTTGGAATTGCGGTGTTTTTTGCTTTCGAATCAGCAGAATAATGGATGCACTGTCCAAATACGGGCATTTTGACAGCTATCAGTCACTGTATGAAAATTATGAGCGTCTTCCCAAGATCAGTTTTGATTATGAGGTGCTGGAGCAGGCAAAGAATCTGATTGTGGTTCCCTTTGCAGGCGTTTGGAAGGACCTTGGCACCTGGAATGCCATTGCTGAAATGATGACGATTTCGACAATGGGCGATGTGTTTCTGAAGGGCTGCGAGGGAACGGTCGTGGTCAATGAGTTGAATATACCGGTGGTCGCGATGGGACTAAAGGATTTGGTGGTTGTGGCTGCGATGGATGGAATTTTGGTCTGTGAGCGCAGCGCTTCCGAAGGATTGAAGGAAGTGATTTCCGCGATTGACCGTCCGCCTATGTATGAGGAGCGGCGGTGGGGTACGCTTCAGACACTGGATATTACCGATGGAGATTACACCAAACGGATCCGCATTTTTGAGGGGATGAATTCTTCGCTGCACTATCACAGGCTGCGGGATGAAATATGGGTGATCCTTTCAGGTATGGGAAAACTGATTTTAGAGGATAACCTTATCAGCCTCAAGCCGGGCAGTACGGTTCGGATCGCCAAAGGACAGCAGCATATTGTCAAGGCAGTCACTGATCTGGAATTTCTGGAGATCCATTTGGGCGAAGAGCAGGACGATGACATCTATCGCAGCGGATTTGACTTTGAAAAGGAGCTGCGGCGCATTTCGGGACTGTAAAGATTCAGCCTGCGCAAAAAATATCAATTACAAGCGGCTTGCCGCCGAAAGGAACAATAACGATGAAAAAAGCACTTATTACCGGTGTAACCGGACAGGACGGTTCCTATCTTGCCGAGCTTTTGCTCGATAAAGGATATGAGGTGTACGGACTTTATCGCCGTGTCAGTGTCAATACGCTGGAACGGATTGAGCATCTCTTTGTGGAGGAATTGGCGAAGCAGACAGGAAGAGAAAGCCGTCTGCATTTGCTTCATGGAGATATGACCGATTCACTGTCGCTGGTCAGGGTGATCGGTGAAATCCGTCCGGATGAGATTTATAATTTGGCGGCAATGAGCCATGTGGCGGTTTCTTTTGACACCCCTGAATATACTGCCAATAATGACGCGCTGGGCGTTCTTCGGATTTTAGAGGCGGTGCGGATTTGCGGACTGACTGATCATACCAGAGTTTATCAAGCGTCTACCTCCGAGCTATACGGTCATGTGACAGATCATACTGCGGCGCTTAATGAGGAAACTCCTTTTCATCCTTTCTCGCCTTATGCTGTTGCTAAGCAATATGGTTTCTGGATCGTGCGAAATTACAGAGAAGCTTACGGTATGTACGCGGCTAACGGGATTTTGTTTAATCATGAATCCGAGCGCAGGGGGGAAACCTTTGTGACACGAAAAATAACGCTGGCGGCTGCCCGCATTGCATTGGGACAGCAGGACAAGCTGTCGCTGGGCAACCTGAACTCAATTCGCGATTGGGGTTATGCCAAAGACTATGTAGAGTGCATGTGGCTGATTTTGCAGCAGGAGAAGCCGGATGATTTTGTGATCGCGACCGGCGAGAAAAAGACGGTGCGGGAGTTTGCGCAGCTTGCTTTCCGACACTGCGGAATTGAGCTGCAGTGGACGGGGAGCGGGATCGATGAAAAGGGGATTGATACAGCTACCGGTCGGGTATTGGTGGATGTGGATCCCCGTTATTTCCGTCCTTCGGATGTAGATTATCTATTAGGCGATCCAACTAAGGCCAAAACCAAGCTGGGTTGGGATCCCCGAAAGACCTCTTTTGAGCAGCTCGTCAAAATCATGGTAGATCATGATTTGGCGTTTTGCAAAGCACAAGGCAAAAATTTAATGTCTTTTGAATAATTTTTCAAATAATACGGAAAAATGGGCGACTGCCCGCAAAAGTTAAGAAGATGGAGCATTGCGATGATGGATAAACATGGAAAAGTATATGTGGCGGGGCATAGAGGACTGGTAGGCAGCGCTATTCTGCGCAAATTGCAAAAAGAGGGCTTTGATCGCATTATCACCCGTACTCATGCCGAGCTGGATCTAACCAGACAGGATGCTGTGGAGCGTTTTTTCGCAGAGGAAAAACCGGATTATGTGTTTGTGGCGGCTGCCAAGGTGGGCGGCATACATGCCAATGAAACCTATCCGGCGGATTTTCTTCTGACTAATCTTCAGCTTGAGTGTAATATTATCTCGTCCGCCTATCAGAACGGTGTCAAAAAGCTGGAATTTCTCGGCTCTTCCTGTATTTATCCCAGAGAATGTCCCCAGCCTATCAAGGAGGAATACCTGCTTACCGGTCCGTTGGAGCAGACCAATGAAGGTTATGCGCTGGCAAAAATTTCGGGGATGCGGATGTGTACCTATTTTAACCGTCAGTATGGTACCAATTATATATCAGTAATGCCATGCAATCTCTATGGAATCAACGATAATTTCGGACTGGAAAATAGTCATGTACTGCCTGCGCTTATGCGAAAATTTCATGAAGCAAAGGTCAGCGGGGCGCCTGCGGTTACGGTATGGGGAAGCGGCCGCCCGCTGCGGGAATTTCTCTACGTGGACGATCTTGCGGACGCCTGTTACTATTTGATGGAGCATGTGGACGGTACCGGTAAGGGAGATGATTTCTTCAATGTGGGATACGGCGAGGAGGTAACCATCGCGGAGTTGGCGCAGATATTGAAAGAAGTAATCGGCTATAAAGGAGAGATTGTTTACGACAGCGGCAAGCCGGACGGAACACCTCGCAAGCTTACCGATATTTCCAAAATTAAAGCGGCAGGCTGGAAGCCGGCGCACACGCTTCGGGAAGGTATTGATTTGACCTATCGGTGGTATCTTGAAAACATAGACCGTCTTACCGTGCGTTGAGCGTGATAAATTGAGAATAGCGGCTTTTCAGCCTTTTTAGAGGAAAATAGAAAAATGAACAGTAATTGGTTCAAGCTTGTTATGAAAGCCACCGGTGTAAGCTATGGAAAAGGACTGCTGCTGAAAGGCATGCCGATCATTTTCAACAAACGAGGCGCCCGATTGGCAATTGGGGAAAGCTGTACTATCAAAAGCGCTTTTCTGTCCAATTTAGTGGGGCTGTATTCCAGATCGATCATTGTGACCAGAACGCCTGAGGCGGAGATTTTGATAGGGGACAGAGTGGGTATTTCCGGTGCTACCATATATGCCAGAAAGCGTATTACGATAGGCGATGATACACTGATAGGCGGCAATGTAAAGATTATAGACAACGATTTTCATCCTATTGAAATAGAAGCGCGGAATGCGGATGATAAGGATAGAATCGGCGTACGCCCTGTTACCATCGGAAAAAACTGTTTTATTGGTTGCAACGCGCTTATTCTCAAGGGAACCGAATTGGGGGACGGCTGTGTAGTAGGTGCCGGTGCGGTGGTGTGCGGAAAATTTGAAGCTAACACAGTGATCGCGGGCAATCCTGCCAAAGCCATCAGAAAAATCGAACAGTGACGGATTTTAGGATTAAGCATCGGGAAATCAGAGGGAATAATGGCTTTGAAAAGCCTTAATGGAAAATGAGGAACAACTGAAATGGAGAAGAAATATTGTATTGCAGTAGCCGGAACCGGCTATGTGGGTCTTTCTATTGCCACCTTGCTCTCACAGCATCATAAGGTCTACGCAGTAGATATTATTCCTGAAAAGGTGACGCTGATTAATCAAAAGAAATCTCCGATTGTGGACGCTGAAATTGAAAATTATTTAGCGAACAAGCCCTTAGATCTGACCGCAACCTTAGACGCTGAAAACGCATACCGGCAGGCGGATTTTGTGGTGATAGCGGCGCCTACCAACTATGACAGCAGCAGGAACTTTTTTGATACATCTGCAGTGGAATCGGTCATTGAATTGGTGATAAAATACAATCCAAACGCCATTATGGTAATTAAATCCACTGTTCCTGTGGGTTATACACAAAGTATCCGGGCAAAAACCGGATGTGGAAATATTTTGTTCAGTCCGGAATTTCTGAGGGAAAGCAAGGCGCTTTACGATAATCTGTATCCCAGCCGAATTGTAGTGGGGACTGATTTAAGTGATTCGAAGCTGACCTGTGCGGCACATACCTTCGCCGCGCTGCTGTCGGAAGGCGCTCTTAAGGAAAATATCGATACGCTGTTTATGGGCTTTACCGAGGCGGAAGCGGTGAAGCTGTTTGCCAATACATATCTTGCATTGCGGGTCAGCTATTTTAATGAATTGGATACTTATGCCGAGATGAAGGGATTGAACACCAAACAGATTATTGACGGCGTATGTCTGGATCCGCGAATCGGCGTGCACTATAACAATCCATCCTTTGGTTATGGCGGATACTGTTTGCCGAAGGATACCAAACAATTGCTCGCCAATTATGAAGATGTGCCGGAGAATCTTATTAAAGCTATTGTGGAGGCTAACAGGACCCGAAAGGACTTTATTGCCGATAGGGTTCTGCGAATGGCGGGCTATTATGGCTATGGGGAGGACAATGAGTTTGACCGCAGTCAGGAAAGAACGGTTGTGGTCGGGGTATTTCGTCTGACTATGAAAAGCAATTCCGATAATTTCCGTCAAAGCAGTATTCAGGGCGTCATGAAGCGAATTAAAGCGAAAGGCGCCGCGGTCATTATTTATGAACCGACCCTGAAGGATGGAGAAACCTTTTTCGGCAGTCCGGTCATGAACGATTTGGAAGCCTTCAAGCAGAAATGTGACGCCATTATTGCGAACCGCTATGACGCCTGTCTGGATGATGTGAAGGAAAAGGTGTATACACGCGATATTTTTAGGCGGGACTGAACTAAATGCGGCGTATATACAAGCGGAAGGGAGTTTTTATGTGACGGAGCGGAAAAAATTGTTGATCTATGCTCATTACTATGTTCCGGACGTTGCCTCTACAGGGCAGATTCTGCGGGAACTGGCGGAGGGAATGCTGGATACATTCGATGTAACGGTTATCTGTGTGGTTCCTTCTTACGAGGGGAATGTAGAGCAGCGGTATAAGACAAAGAAATATTACCGGGAGCAGATCAGTGGGGTAAATGTGCTTCGGATTCGGGTGCCGGAATTCAGTAAGACAGACAAAAAAAGCCGGATAAAGAATATTTTGAGTTATTTTTTTGGTGCTATGTCCGCTACCTTTAAAGTCGGAAAGCAGGATTATGTATTCTCCATTTCGCAGCCGCCCATTTTAGGCGGTCTGCTGGGCATATGGG
>CAZMTU010000057.1:0-14902 GCA_964569225.1 uncultured Lachnospiraceae bacterium
CACTTTTTCTATACCTTTTTTCATTTTTGGTCTCACATCTATTGTATCATAACAGTCGCTTTTTGTCATTTCTTGTGGAGGGATTGATTTTGTTCGTGGTTTGGTATATAATATATAAGATAACCGTAGGCAAAGAAAAGTAGGCGCAAGAATGGAATATTTATCAATTAGACAGACAGCCGATAAATGGGGCATCTCAATTAGAAGAATACAAGTGCTATGCACTGAAGGTCGTATTCCTGGTGCAATGAAGATAGGTTCCTATTGGGCCATTCCCGCTGATGCAGAAAAACCAGATGATCAGAGAGTTAAAAGCGGAAAATATATAAGGAAAAATAATAACGATGAAAATATAGGATAACGCCAGGAGGAATCGTCATGGATTTAGTAAATCGCAAAGTAAAAAGTAAGGCTTTAGGAATAGGTACCGTTGTTGAACAGGATGACAGTCATGTTTTCGTGCAGTTCGCAGCAAAGAAAAGTACATTTCAGTATCCGGAGGCCTTTAGAAAATTTCTGACAGCAGAAGGCGAAGAAATCCAACAGGCGTTATTGGCGGAAATCGCAGCAGCGGATGCTCTTATTGAAGAAGCTAAAATCAAAGCGGAAGAAGCTCGCAAGGCAGCAGAACAAGCTAAGTTAGAAGAATTAGCTGCAAAGGCTGACCGCAAAACAACCAGCAAGCCTGTAAAGCGAATTGAACGTGTAGAAGGGCAGCATCTCACCTTCCTTGTATTCCAGGGCAGTACTTTTGCTAAAGAGTACAAGGGCGGCTATATTTGGGCGCCAAAATACACTCAGGCTGGTGGCACATGTCATCATTGGGACAGACTGTTAGACGTGCGTGAAGGCGATATTATTCTTCATTGTGCAGATGGATATGTTGAAGCTATCAGTGTTGCGAAGGGCCCTTGCTTTGATGCAGAAAGTCCGGATGAACTTACAGAAGAACAGCTCTGGGCTAAAAACGGAAGAATGGTTAAATGCGAATATACTAAAATCCAGAAACCTGTTAAACACTTGGAATACAAAGAAAAGACAAAAGAGTATTGTGGCGTTAAATATGCTCCATTTGATAAAGATGGTAATGGCAACATGGGCTACTTATTTGATTTAAATAAAGAGCTCGCAAAATTCTTCGTGGAAAAGAGTGTAATTAAGAACGACTATCTGCTAGATCTGGAATGTGTGCAAGAGGTTTTGAAGTAATGGCCAAGGTGGTCAAGGTTGTTGCAGCAGTAATCTGCGACTCTATGGATGTGAAAAAGCAGATATTCGCTGCAGCCAGAGGTTATGGTGAATTTAAGGGCCAGTGGGAGTTTCCGGGCGGAAAAGTAGAAGCCGGAGAAACACCGCAGCAAGCCCTCATCAGAGAAATAAAAGAAGAGCTGGAAACGGACATTGAGGTTGGAGAGTTGATTGGTACTATCGAATATGATTACCCAACATTTCATTTGTCAATGGATTGTTTCTGGTGTGAAGTGATTGAAGGAGAACTGAAGCTGCTGGAGGCGGAATCAGCACGTTGGCTTACCAAGGACACTCTATATGATGTTCAGTGGCTGCCGGCGGACATTACTTTGATTGCGGAAATAGAAAAGCGAATGGAATAAGTAATTCATGGATAAAGACTTTACAACTTGTATATAAGAATTTCTTTTTATGGTCCAAAAGGAGAAATGAAAACATGGTTATTTTTGGAGGGAGATCTTTCTGGAAAGATTTTCGTATTTCACATAGAATGATACAAAAGAAATACACGTCATACTTTGGTGATGAAATAACGACTATAGACAATCGAGATGATGCTATAAGCTTGCTGATGAATATTTCTGATTCAATTCAGGCAAAAATGATACAGCGTATTAAAAGTGAAAGTACGTATGGTATGTTGTTGAAACTTTACTTCATATTTGGTGAAGTGCATTCCCAATACTTGAAGGAAAAGGAGATACGTTTAAAATTTGTAAAGAACAGCAATGCTTCGGAAGATGCAGTTAAATTATTTGAAAATAATAGAAATATCCAGAGACATATAATTGATGCATGCAATATATGGATCAAAAATTGTGTGCTGTTGCAACATGATGTATGTATCCAAAATTTAAACGTCAAAAAAGAATTTGTAATGGATGAAGACCTACTAATTGACATGTATATCTACGGATTTGTTTCACAGGCAATATCGTTATTGATGTTATCAAAAGATTTAAGTGTGCAAAACACTTTTTATGGATTGGATATTACACTACAGGACGATAAGCCTGCAGAAGTACTGAAATATCATCCGGTAATCTATTTTGATACTGTAATAACCGGAAATCAGAGTGATTTAGTGGATATCCCATTAACAACAGATGCAAATTCCACTGAATTTGGTAAAGGATTCTACGATACCAATAAAGTTGAATTTTTACTATGGCTTGCGGTTCTTCAATCTTTTGAACAAGATCAGTTAAGAGGGGACGACAAATCATTAACTGTAATTACAAAAGAACATTTTATAAAATTATGTGGTTCTTACACCAATCCCTCGGTTGATGGAGAAGCATGCTATAATAGTTTTGTATTAACAAGAGAAAAACTTGAAAAACACCTTAGAAAAAATGAAGAGATTATATGGATAATCGGAGCGAACAAATATCGTCATGAGATTAGGCCATTCATTGGATTAGATGATGGAAATGTTTTGATTAATTATGGAGCTTTAGAACAAGCAAAGCAATTGTGGGTTTCATACTTTAGCAATGGTGGTATGTGTTACACAAATCCAAATAAGACTGATAAATTAAGACAAGCCATGGAAAAAAGGAACGAAGATTTATCAGAGAATATTCTGGTCGCAAAGATTCAAGAAATCCTTCGATCTAATTATTCTGGAACGATAGATTTGAAAAATGTTGACTACCAGAGAATCTTTGGGCAAAAAGAAAAAAATTATGGAGATTATGATATAGTTTTTTATGTTGCAGATAAGAAGGAATTGTTTCTGATAGAATCAAAGTATTTTTCCGATTCCTTAAATTCAAGTGGTTTAGTGAACGATTATAACAAAATGTTTGGAAAAGGTGGATACTATACGCATTGCAGAGAACGATACGACTTGATAATGAATGAACCATAAAAAATAAAAAGTTTCATTAATGAAGCAGATGACATATCAGTTCATATGTTATTTATTTCCTATAAGCCGATAGAAATAGAATTTCAAGATACTGATGGGATAGTGACGTTTTTATCTCTTGGGATTTTTGAAAAGTATTTAAAGGGCAATTTGATTAGCGAAGATGGATTGTCGGTTGTGCGTCCTGTGCACGTGCTCTAACGTGAAACATGACTACTATATAACGATAACAAAAGGCAACCGTTAAAACGTGCTCGATATGTTTGGGCATACGGACAGAGTAGTAAAAACTACAAAGACGTACTTCCTGTCGTATCGAGCCATGTTGAGTGTGTCATGTTGATGTCAAGGAATGAGTGATAAACCTAAATTTATGGAGGTGATATAATGTTAATAGGTGCATATCAATTTGCAGTCACCAAAAACAAATCTGCTAACTTTGAAATTATTAAAAAGTCTATTTTGCAGGCGGCACACAGTGGGGTAAATTTATTGGTCTTTCCGGAGTGTGCATTAACGGGGTATCCTCCTTACGATATTGAAAAGGCTTCCTTAGTTGATTTTGGTAAATTAGATTCTGTGTATTGCCAGCTGCAAATATAGTTAACGATAATCATATATGTGTGATTGTAGTAACAATCACAAAAGAGAGTAATAAATATTATAACAGTTCAATTGCATTTATCCCTTATAAAGAAAAAATAATTTATAACAAAAGGGGTTTATGGGGATGGGACAAAGAAAATTTTAGTATCGGCAATGACAATGGTGTATTTGATATGGAAGGATGGAGGATTGGAATTAGAATATGCTTTGAAGTCAGGTTTCCTGAATTTTTTAGAGAATTATATAAAGAACAGACAGATTTAAATATTATTTTATTCTATGATGTTTCTGATTGTGATAATATGGAAAGATATGAGATGATAAAATCGCATATTAGGACTAGAGCTATAGAAAATATCACATATACACTGTCGGTAGATACGATTTATCCATACCAAACAGCTCCAACTGCATTATATGGCAGATCAGGTTATCAATTGTGTGAACTTAAAAGAAATGAAGAAGATTTACTTATATATGAGGTAAATGATAAGCAACTGAGTTTTGGTGAGCGGGGAAGAAAAGAGATTTCTGATCGTTTAACAAACCGGAAAACATTGCAAAGTAAAGTAAGGTGATAGTAAATGGTTTTACTGACAGCTTTTAAAGGGAACAATAACTCGTCAAAGCTTTTGTTGGATAAAGTCAACGGTGGAAACATCACCAAAAAACTTTTGACAAACAGCTTTGATAGTTGTGAACGAGAGCTCCTGCGATATATGAGTATATACAACCCGGAATATATTATTTCATTTGGACGAAAACCGCTTATCAATAAATTATATATTGAAACATCGGCGTGTTGTGATGACTTGTGTATAAGTACAAATTTTGATATTTCTTTCTTGAGAAAGAGTTTGCAAGGTGCGAATTTATCTTTTGCGTTTTCAAATAAAGCCGGCAACTATCTGTGTAACTATGTGTATTATAAAGGATTAGAATTTCTTAAACAATCCAATTCAAAGACGAAAATGATATTTATTCATATTCCGGACATGAAACGATTTCAGAATGTAGATGTAGTTGCTTCGTGGTTGAATGATTTTTGTGAGGCGTTAAGAAGAACGTAGGTCTGTTCCCTCTTACGACCGCAACGCTAAAAATGACGATGAATTAAGTCGGACGGAGTGAGAGGGCAAATGACGTACTTCCTATCATCTCATGCCGCGTGAAGACGATAGTAATGCTTTCCTACAGAAAGGAGAAACTCCAATGAAGAAAATTTTGTTAAATCCCATTCCAAGCGAAATACCGCATTACATCTGTCATTTTTCATTTGCGGCAAATCTTTATGATTGTTCCTCCTCACCGCAATAAAAGTGTATTTCATTGACAAGGTAAATGAATCCTATTTAAAATGTTCGAACAAATGAATGCTCGAAAAGAAATTTAAGATGACAGAGATTAGCTTTTACCAACCGCTGTTATCGGCGAGGACTGTACGCGCGAAGTGTATCTTATGGATTCCAAACGCTTGTGTGACACTATTGCATATGAATTAAGAACACTGCACGAAGCAGATTACAGTAATTGCCCAGTTCAGAACAAAACTGAGCAGTATCTTGCTGAAGCTGTGAAAAAATATTGGACGGAAAAATACGATAAGTTACACTTTCCTGATGTTTTGGGCTATCATTCAGCAAGGGAAGCCTATGCTGTTCTGTCTGAGGGAAAAGATGCACTGCAAAGTAAAGTATTGCTTCACGGTGACTATTGCCTGCCTAATATTATTCTTAATAACTGAAAGTTATCCGGATTCATTGATGTTGGCGGCGACGTTGGTAACAGGCAGTGGATTAGATGTTATGGAGGTTACTGTAAGATTAGACGGTTTAGGATCGTTTGTAAACGATATGAGGACGATGATCCGGTTTTACAGAGATATCTTAGGCTTTGGAATTAAAGCAAGCGATAATACTTCAAATGTATATTTAGTTAAGGATGGCACACTGTTTTGCTCTGCGGAAGAAAAGATTTCGAGGGTATGACAAGTAGGAAATATGAATATATAAAGGGCTTAAATGACCATTCAAAAATCGCTCTTTATGTCGATATCTTTAAAGAAGATGCACTCATCATTAGTAAATACGCCCTGTTGCGGCAGTGAATAAAAGAAAATGACATCCGAGAAAAAAGCGCAACGCGTTGACAAATATTTTGAACTATGATAAAATACAACCCCAAAACGCCCCGCTGCCTTATTCCGCGAAACAGCGGCTGCCAGGACCTGTTCTCTTTGATCTTATCCACCGCAACTCAAGCCGCTGATAAAAAAAATACATCTTCGGTCAAAACCGCTCTTGACATTTCAAAAAGTTTCTGCTAAAATATAATTTGCTGAGTGGCATGAAATGCGTAAGTCCAAGTCTTTGGGCTTACGTTTTTTTGCGGCAAAATCCATTTGATTTGCCGTGATCCGCTCTTTTTGTAATTCTATGAAAAGTTGAGGTTATTCCATGAAAAAAGAACAAACAGCGGACAGAATGGCGACAACACCCATTCCGAAACTGATGCTTGTCATGGGCATTCCAATGATTTTGTCTATGGCGCTGCAGGCAGTCTATAATATTGTAGACAGCTACTTTGTGGCAGGCATGGAAACAGGCGGCGAACAGGCGCTGAACGCGCTCACGCTGGCATTCCCAATTCAAATGCTTATGGTGGCGGTAGGCATCGGTACTGGTGTAGGTGCCGGCGCTTCTGTATCTAAGCGGCTTGGGCAGGGGGATAAAGCCGGCGCTTCCAAGGCAGCAGGAAATGCGCTTTTTTTGGAGGGCATAATTTATATCGTTTTCCTGTTGTTCGGATTGTTCTGTGTTTCCCCCTATATCCGCTCGCAAACATCTGATCCTACTATTGCCGAAATGGGTATCTCCTATCTGAGAATCTGCTGTGTAAGTTCCTTCGGCATCACCTTTTTTGCCATCTTCGAAAAACTACTGCAATCCACCGGGCATTCCGTTCATTCTACTGCCGCTCAAATGATAGGAGCCATTTCCAATATCATTCTTGATCCCATCCTTATTTACGGATGGTTCGGTCTGCCAGCTCTGGGAATTGAAGGCGCCGCTTACGCTACTGTCATCGGACAAATTATTTCTATGCTGTTGGGCGCTCTCTTTCACTATACTAAAAATAAAGAAATTAGTCCCAGTCTGCGCTGGCTGCGCCCGGATGGACGTATCATTCTGCAAATCTACTCCATTGGCTTACCCGCTATTATCGCGCAGGCGCTGATGTCAGTAATGACCTACGCAGTCAACCTGATTTTTGTCCGTATTTCAGAAAATGTAGTCACCGCTTACGGATTGTACTATAAAATTCAGCAGTTTGTCCTGTTTATGGCATTTGGACTTCGGGATGCTATTACCCCTATCATATCCTACAGCTATGGAAGAGGCGACAAAAAGCGCATTGAAAGCGGCATTCGCTGGGGATTGCTTTACACCCTTATCCTGATGGCCGCCGGTTTGCTGGTACTGGAAATTTTTGCAAATCCGCTTGCCGGACTCTTTGCGCTTTCTGAAGAAACTAATCAGCTTTGCATTCTCGCCATTCGAATCATTTCTCTGAGCTTCCTTTTTGCCGGCGCCAATATCGCTTTTCAGGGCATCTTCCAAGCGCTGGACTGCGGGCTTCATTCCCTGATTATTTCGCTTCTGCGTCAGCTTGTTTTTGTATTGCCGGTAGCGCTTCTCTTTTCCCAATTAACCGGCGCAAAAGATCTTGTTTGGTACACTTTCCCTATTGCGGAACTGCTCTCTGTAATTATAGCGATCCTGCTAATGCGAATGGCCCGCAAATCCTATCAGAAAAAGCTTGAACAAGCCTAAAAATTCAATAGAAACGCAATATAACTGCCCCGGTTTTAATGACTGTGAAACCGGGGCTTGTTTATTGCTTGATTTCTTACAAAATTTCACTTATTCAATATCGGAATACCCGTCATTTCGGTTCCGGCAAATCAGCTATGCCCGCTTGCTTTTTCCGATAGACTGTCGGGACGGCACATTCCTTCCCGAAGCTGATAATTAAAGCGGTCAAAATGAAGAATTCCCCATTTTCTAAGCATTGTTTCGCTGGCATCCCGATCACAGTCGTTGTTATAGCCGGGAATCAAGGGCAGCCGGACCGTCAGCCTTTCCCCTCCCACTGTTTCCGTCAGCCATTTCAGATTGGCAATGACGGGTTCATTAGACCGTCCGGTGTACGCGGTATAAACAAAAGGATTCATGTCCTTTATATCTACATAAAAGTGATCCACAAATTCCGCCGCCGCCTCTACCTGACGGTGATTGACTGCCAACGAGGTTTCAATATAAATTTTCCAGCCTTCCGCCAGCTGAGAAAATGCCTTCAAAAAATTTGCATAGAGCAGCGGTTCCCCGCCGCCAAAGGTCACACCCCCGCCGGTAGCGAGAAAATAAAGCGAATCAACCTTCAATAGCTTCCACAAGCTTTCAGGTGTAAAAAGATATTTTGGTTTTCCCCTCATGCAGGAGCTTTCGGGATTGATGCAGTACGCGCAGCGTAAGGGACACCCCATAGCGCAGACCAGCGTGGTGACGCCGTCGCCATCAGTTTCCATGCGCAGACGGTCGTAACCGATAGATGGAAAAAACAGCTTCATAGAACGCTTATTCCACCGCCTGAACATATTCGTCTAAATTTGATTCCCAAATGCAATAATAGCAATTCTCATAGTAAATCAACCACTGATACGGCTCCGCTTTACCGACAATTTGAAGGCGTGTTCCTTCAGGAATTGTAATCCCCTCAAGATAATGACTGTCATCGCCATCCGTTATTACACCCCAAAGATACAGCTCCTGCTTTGCCTCATATATACCCATTTCACCCAAAACAAAATCTTTATAATAAAATTTGGGCGCAGATTCACCATCTATTTCATCATAGGGATTCGCGGCAGTGCTCAGCACGCTGGTGACCCGCTCAGACGGCGGCGCCATTTCCCCGCCAATTGTTTCATTCGGTTCCATCAAGGCGCAGGCACTGCCGCTTACCACCAATCCTGCAGCCAGTCCCGCTACCGCGACCGACTTTCCCAGCGCGCGGCGGCGCTCTAACGCTTTTTCAAGCGCCGCTACCTCCGCTTCGCACTTAGGACAGGTCCCTCTGCAGTCACCCTTATGGGTGCAATGCTCCGTCACCCACTCGATGTCATTTGCCGCGGCGATCTGAGCGCGAATCTCTTTTAAGATCTTACATTTATCCTTGCCCTTCATAGAAATACCTCCTTCAACGATTGAAAACGGGAACTCCCGCTGCCTATTTTCTTTTCTTCGTAATATAAAGTCCTATTTATCTATACGCAGCAAATTGCCCAAATCTTTCAAGGATGGTCATTTTTGGGATGCTAAAGTTCAACTGTCACCGACGCAGCAAATTGAAGCCTGGGATCACCCAGCGTGTGAGTGGTAGTTTCCAACAACGCTTCACTTATAGTTGGTTGTATCCGATACACTTTTCCCGCAAGCTCAACCGACAGCGGCACATCAAAATCAATCATTTCCTCATTCAGCAAAATAGTTAGCTGCGTATTGCGCAATGTGCAAACCGGAATGCGGAGGACATTCCCTTGACGTTTTGCTTCCACATAACCATCGGCACAATTTTGAGGCAAAGCAAGCCAATAAAAGGAATCAATACCTCTGGAAGGCGCCCGCACTGTGCTGTCCCAGCAAATGCGGTCGGGCAGCGGATTCCGGGTCCATACGCCCATACGGGTAACGCAGTTGGTATTGACCATAACCGTTCCCCCTTCGTATGCGGTTTCTTCAACTGCCGATTTCAGCCATGCCGCCGGATCGGCAATAACAATTTCCCCATCAGTGCGTACATCCCGACAGGCCGAATGGGGCTTACCGGTATGTATATAACAAAAATGGGGATAACCGCCTGCCATGCCCAGCCGGTCAAGATAGGCGCTGTATCGGGGCGTCATACGGTTGCGGTCATATGCCCCGTCCAATTCTCCGACCTGCAAAAAGAAGGGCAAATTGAAAAGATTGATCAGCGAAATCTGATTAGGATGTCCGGCAGACATATTGGCAGCCGCCAATCGGTCTGCCATACGGGGCGCAATCTGATAAACGCCGTCGCCTCCCGCCGAATAACCGGTAAAATAAACCCGGTCGGGATTTACATTCCAAAAAAGAATGGCTCGGCGGATAATCTCATCGTAAAAAGGATAGGCTTCCGAAACGCTGTGACAGTCCCATGTATCCCGTACCGCGCGAGTCGCCGCATAAATGCCCGGGGTACCGTCCATACACCGCTTCTGCATGATCTGCCACTGCGAATCATTCATTTCCCCGGTAGGATCGCTGCCTCCTCCGTGCAGACAAATAAAAAGCGGATAACCGCCTGCCGGCATTTCTCCTTCTTTGAAAACTGAAAGCCGCATTTTTTTACTTCCTACCGTCAAAACGGATAGCCCATTCAATGAAATTTCATCTTTCTTACCCGCTTCTCCTGCCGTGTAAGCCGCCCACGCTTCCCTTCTCAAAGCGGTAACTTGTTTATTGGTCATTTTACAACCGTCCTTTCTGATGTTTGAAACTTATAGCTAAATGATAGTGTAATTCAAGCGAGCCGGAGCATGGCGCGTTCGCAATGCTCCGGCCCATTTTTATGATTTATCAAAACAAAGCCGCATTCTTTTCAGCGGGCGTCAAACCTCCCGGACGGTGTAATGACCGGAAGCGGAAAGCACTGCCGTTGAGCCCTCCTGCCAAAGCATACCGTCCGACTGCTCCAACACAAACTGATGAACTTCTCCATTTACGCTGAGTTTAGGCATCCGCACTATTGCGGTCACGCCCTCAGGAATGCTGAAAGCCCAAACGAATTTACCGTTCTCCCAGTGCCAACTGCTCTCGATCCTGCCTTTTACACTGTCATAAGCAGCCTTTACAAAAGTAATACGTTTCTGACCGCATGGGAGCTGCTGACGCAGATCGGGACGGGGATCCAGCAAGCATTTTTCAAAACCGGGCGCTTCCTCGGTCGGACGTATACCCGCTATACCGGAAAAGAACCATTCGGCAGCCGCACCGTAGGCATAGTGATTGAAGGAGTTCATCCCCACATCTCCGAAGCCGCTGCGGACAGTATAGGAATTCCACCGCTCCCAAACAGTGGTAGCGCCTGCGCGCAAGCTACACAGCCATGAAGGCTCATCGGTTTGGAGCAGCAGCGAATAACACAGATCATCCATGCCGTATTCACTGAGAGTGGAAAGCAGCAGACCGGTCCCCACAAATCCGGTTGACAGTCGGCAGCCGTTATCCTCAATTTTCTTTCGCAGAAGCATTTTAACCGGCTCTATCAGATTTTCGGGCAGCATTTTAAATTTCAGCGCCAACAGGCAGGCGGTCTGACTTTGCTGTGTCAATCCGCTTTCATCTATATAAAGAGAAGCAAACCGTTTTTTGATCTGCTCATGCAGCCCGTGATATTCCGCCGCCTTCAAGGCGTATTCATCTCCTTCGGATGTGGAAAGCCGTTGGCTGTATTTTTCCATCAGTGCAGCATCGCAGGCATAATAGCAAAGGGACAGATAGCGGGGGTCGGTAGGCTCATACGCCAGCCAATCACCATAAGTAGGGCGGGGACCGTCCTCGCCTAATGCTTTTAAAAACGCCATATATTTTTCCAATGAAGCATAGTGTTCCTTAGAAACAGGCGTATTGTACATCAGATACAGACGGTCGGGAATAATCAACCCGGCATCGCCCCATGCGGCATCGCCGCCCCGATCTTCCCACACTCTGGGCGCTACTTCGGTATACCCGCCGTCCGTCTGTTGACTGTCTCTCACGTCTCCAAGCCATTTTTCCATAAAGGAATCAATATTGGCAAGATAGCTGGCCGCGCCGCTGAAAATTTGGGTATCCCCCGTCCAGCCTAACCGCTCGTCCCGCTGCGGACAGTCCGTAGGAACCGACAAATAATTACCCCGCATGCCCCATAGAATATTCTCATACAAGCGGTTTACCCCTTGATCGGAGCACTCGAAGGAGGAGGTTTCCGCCAGCTCAGATCCAACCACCCGTCCTTCAGCCGAAATCAGTGTCCAATCGGCATCCGCCGTCAGCTCCAGATATCGGAAGCCGTAAAAGGTGTGCGCGGGCGAATATATTTCCGTTTCCTCTCCGCTGGCAGTATATACCAAACGAGCAAGTGCCGAACGGTAATTTTTGATATAGGGACTGCCCGCCGGTCCATCGCAGCCTCTTGCGGGATCACCGCTGTCATTGAGCATTTCCGCTACAATTCCAGTAATTTGGGTGCCTCTGGACGCGCAAAGGGTCAGTCTCGGTAATCCCACCATATTCTGACCGAAATCCAGCAGCAGATGTTCTCCCGCGCCGATCGTCATAGCCTCGCAGTCCTCGCCTGTCATTTCGGAAAGTCGGTGAATTTTCCCGAATTTGCTTCCGTCCTCCTCACTGCCCAAGTAGCGCACTGCACTGAACGGCCGCCGCTTTAGTGCGATTTTTTCCCGAATAGCCGGTCCCACACGTTCAGATATTTCAGGAAAACAGTCAGGATATCGCACTGCCGCCTTCCATTGATAGACTTCCGGGCAGACAGCGGGAGAAGGCAGGGTAGCGTCATACCATTCTCCGTCCCAAATGCCAGCCGAGCGAATCGGTCCTCCGTACAGGCTGTTCCAATCCTCTCCGGTAGTAATTTCCTCTATAAGCTTACCGGCATGATCGGTAATAGTAAGTCGAGCGGCAAAGGCAGTGGGCTTCTGCCCATACCAGCCGAAAGAGATCCGACCGCTCCACCAACCGTCCGATACAACAGCCGTCAAACAATTGATGCCTGTATGACAAAAGGGGGTAAGATCATAGCAATATGCCATAGTACGAACATGATAGTCAGTCCAACCGGGCTTTAGTTCATCATAGATTACATTTCCGTCCGGCTGAACGGTGCCTACCCGTTTTCCGTTGCAAAACAGGTCAAACACGCCAAGCCCTGCCGCACATAACAACGCTTTGCCGTCTTCAGGCAGTTCAAAGTTCTTCATAAACCAAGAAAGCCCGCCTTCATCATTCAGCTGTTTATCCCGGCTATTGAAAACACTGTCCTCCCATGACGTCCACGGACGGTTCAAGACCCGATGCGGACGGTCAGGACTGCAAATATAGGTCATTTGTTTCATATATACAAAATCCTTTCCATTTTAGTAAATTCATTGTAGCCTATTTACCATACTTTTGCAAGAGTAAATATTGCGATTTTACATAAAATAGTGCGATTTTTAAAGCAACTTTATCCATCCGTTCATATTTTTACTTTCTCTCTTTAATTTAATAACTAAGTTTTTTCTGCCTATTAAGCAGATAATTCGCTTAATTAAACACGCTGTGTAGTTATATTAAGTTTTCTCTACAAAATTCGCAAAAAATTAACGATTTAAGTGTTTTTTCATAGCTTGCAAAAGAGTGTTTTCTATGTTATAATAATGTACAATATTTGAATATTGTACATATGTTTTATGAGACATATTGCAAAATATTCGTCATACACCCACAAAAATTTCTTGACGAACCTCTCTTCGTCCCTCCCACTTTAAAATTACGAGAAAGCAGGAAAAGCCTATGAAAATTCAAAAATCCGCAGAAGACTACTTGGAAACCATTCTCATCCTGCATAATCGAAAAGGTTCGGTTCGCTCTATTGATATTGTTAATGAATTGGATTTTTCTAAGCCAAGCGTCAGCGTAGCAATGAAGCATCTTCGTGAAAACGGTTATATTGAAATGAATTCCGACGGTTATATAACACTTTTAGATAAGGGATTGGAAATCGCTGAAAAAATTTATGAACGCCATACCCTTCTGTCCAGTTGGCTTGCCTCATTGGGTGTTTGTCCTGAAGTGGCAGCGGAAGATGCCTGCCGTATTGAACATGTGATCAGCGCGGAAAGTTTTGAAGCGCTAAAAAAGCATGTGGCTAAAACCGAAAATAAATTTACATAACTATTGTAATTGCATCAATTGTCGCTTTATCATATAATCTGATCCGCATTTTTGTGATTGATTATTTGGAATAGAACGCCAGCGATGGTCTTTTACGCATCTAAATACAAAAGATTCCCTGTTTTTTACCGAATACAGGGAATCTTTCTATTTTATCGACTTAAACGATGACGGCAATAACTGCTTTTCCCACAGCCGGGGCATTTCAAATACCGTTTGGTAAAGGTGTGAGCCCCCATTACATATGCCTTCATATCCGGAACGAATTTCTCGCCGCATTTCGGACACTCAAAAATTCCCGCATCCCGGTCAAGCACGCAAGCAGATCCAATGCCTACAATCATGACAACACATGCCACTGCAATCAAAATCACTCTGGTCATAACAGCCATTTCCAATATGCCTGCCACAAGAATCAGCGTAACGGCAGAAACAATCGCCATAGCCGCAATCACTACCGACAATATAATTTTCTTCTTGCTTTCTTCTTTTTCTCTCATCAAATTCATCATATTTTCCTCCGCTTTTTTTTGAAAATCGGCGCCGCTCAGCCGTTCCCCAGACAAAAGCTCATTTACATTGATATGCAGCAGCTCGCAAAGCGGCAGCATCAATGATACCTCCGGCAAACCGTTTCCGCACTCCCATTTCGACACCGTTTTATCGCTGATTCCCAATTGGTCGGCAAGCTGCCGTTGGGTAAATCCTGCCTCCTTTCGCATCGCCGCAATAAATTTTCCGGTTGTGATTTGATTCATCCCGTCGCCTCCTTTCTTGATTTCATATTACAAGAAAAACCTTTTTTTGTAAACCCACGCTCCGTAGAGAAGTATTAAACCGCCTGTCTACCCACAGTTGATTCAATCGGCAGCTGAAAGCAAAGCGCTTCGGCGTCAAACATAACCAGAAGCCATTTTTGCCTTTGGCTAAATAACTTTTTCAATTAGCTATACAGCCGCTTTCTAATCCAAGTCATTACCCATTAACCAGCGCACAGTTAAAAATCATACACCGCTTGCTCTATTACAAGCGATGTATGATTTTTTCATTTACGTTTTAGATAGAATTTCTTTTTTCGTCATTGATTTTGTAAATCCCATCAGCTTCCGGTTTCACCGAATACCCAAAGATAGTAATCCTCCAGCGAAGGAGC